>JBAVAA010000090.1:0-3843 GCA_049585515.1 Terriglobales bacterium
ATTTTGTTGAAGTCGTAGCCGTGCTCTTTCAGGTTTGACATCAGGTTGTCGAGCGCCTCGACGTTGGCATCCATACGCTCCTGCTGCGAGTCGGCCACGAATACGACGCCGTCCACTCCACGCAGAATCAGCTTGCGGCTGGCGTCGTAAAAGACCTGTCCAGGAACGGTGTAGAGGTGGATGCGGGTTTTGAAGCCGCGAACCGTGCCCAAATCCAGCGGCAGAAAATCGAAGAACAAGGTTCGATCGGTCTCGGTGGCGAGCGAGATCATCTTGCCCTTCTGCTGTTCCGCTGTTTTCTGGAAGATGAACTGCAGGTTCGTCGTCTTGCCGCCCAACCCGGCGCCATAATAGACGATCTTGCAGTTGATCTCACGCGCTGCGAAGTTGATGAAACTCAAAAGGTTGCCTCGAAAACTGCCGCGAACAAGTCCCGAACCACTCCCTTAAAAAGGCGCGAGCCTTTCGCCACAAATCTAAATAACCACAATATTGGAATACTGCTGGTTTTATACCACACCGGAGGGCCCGGGAGCAGGTTACCCGAGTTACTAGCCATGCCCCGAGCTCAAATGCTGGGCTTTCGCGCACTATCGCGGAACCGGCAGAGGATAATATCCGTCTTTTGCAACCACTTTCACATCCGGACGCCGCACCCGTACTTCGATCTGGCGATAGCCTCCGATGCCCGCTTTGGGCGCGTATCCCAGAGTGTACTGATTGCGCGCATCTCCGATCGCCCGGGAGTAGGCGCGTTCAATGTCAGCTTGCGCCAGTTCGTCGTAGACTTCTCCTCCCGTGGCGGAAACGTATTTCGGCAGAAGGTCGCCGTAACCCATCAATGCTCTTGTTTTCGGAATATGGAGTCGCTGCAAACGGTCGTATACCGGGATGGCCGCGCTTTCCACCCCCACCGCGTACAGAGTGATGCCCTGCGTCAGCAGCACTTTGAGGGTATCGGCATAGCTGGCGGTCGAGCCCTGTTCCCGCCCGTCGCTGATCACAAAGATAATCTTCCGGTGGTCCCTGCCGCGCTTCGAAAGATCGCGGGCCGCCATCAGAATGGCGTCATTCATCACCCGCGCGACTTTGGGCGGCGTGTAAACCGGTGTTACGGGAGGTCCGCCTACCGGGTGGCCGTTGATCATTGGGCCCTCTGGTCCGAGCGGCCCGCCGGTCACCGGAGGTCCGTTGTTTGCGCCGGTGTATCCCTTGATCTCGTTCAGAACTGCGGTCAACTGCTTGTTCGCGCTGGTGAAATCCGACACTCGGCCTACCGTACTGCTGTACGTGTAGATTCCAACCTCGTCGAACTGGCTGAAAGCGCCCTGCAACGCCGACAGCGTCTCCTGCACCTTATGCAAACCTACGTCCGGCATGCCGGTGTCGAAAACGATTGCCGCCGACAGAGCGAACGGGTCGCTGGTGAAAAACGTCAATCTCTGGATCTTTCCACTTTCCAGGACTGAAAAATCCTTAGGCTGCAAGCCGCTCACCAGCCGTCCCTCGCTATCCTTCACGGTCACCGGAACCAGCACGAGAGTTGGGTTCACCCGGATCGTATAGCCGACATCGAGGCCCGTTTCGCTATCCTTCGGAACGCTGCCTGCCGGCACCGTCTTGACTTCGGGCATAGGCGGAGGGGGCGTCTTCTCGTTCGTCGAATCGGGAGCCGTTCGCGGAAGCTCTTTTGATCCGGTGGTGAGATCCGATGCATCGGGTGGGGGGGTATTCGATTTGGTCTCTTCGTCAGCCCCAGGTCGTGGACTGGGGGGCTCTGGTGGCGGTATGGGGCGTGTGGCGGACGGGGCGTCCGGGATATCGTCGGGCTTCTGCTGTGCCATCAGGGTGCTGGCCAGGGACAATGCCAGCCCCAGAAGCAGCGCCACGTTGATCTTTTTGGCCATCCCGGATTCCTCTGTCTTTCTACTTTAGTCTATCTGCTGGGCCACTTTTTCACTGTTTGAGATGCCGAAGCCCGCCACTTTGGCGCATCTAACCGTTACAGGCCCTTACAGGATAGACTAGCAAAGTCCCGGGATAAAAACTCTGATGCTTAGATTCGCTTGCAAACCGAGCCTGGCCGCGGCATTGTTCGCAGCCACCCTATGCGTTTCCGTGACGACCCTGTCCGTTCCCGCAACCGCGCAGAACGCCCCGATTCCCCCGCCTCCGGCACCCCCGCCGACCTCTTCGACCGGCCCGACAAACAATTCCGATTATCCGCGGACTCCGAGTTCCGATGACCGGGCGCAGGACCAGTCCCTCGAAACATTGAAGGTCAACGTCGAAGTTGTGCAGTTATTCTTCAACGTCAAAGACAAACATGGCGCGCTGATCCCCAATCTTAACAAGGATAACTTCGACCTGTTCGAGGACGGACAGCTCCAGACCATCAAGTATTTCAAGTCCGAGACCGATCTGCCGCTGACTCTCGGTATCCTTATTGATTCCAGCGGCAGCCAGATGCGCGTTCTCGAAATGGAGAAGGAAGTCGGAGCCTCGTTCCTCGAGAACACCCTGCGCCCCAAAGACGAGGCCTTCGTCATCAGCTTCGACGTGGATATTACCCTGCTGCAGGATTTCACCAACTCCATCAGCCGGCTCAGGCACGCGCTCAACGAGGCCAAGATCAACACCGGCGGAGTCGGTTGTTCCGGGGGCCCGATTGGCCCGCAAGGTCCGATTCCGTGTTCGGCGAGCGGGCAACGCGGCACCGCTCTCTATGATGCGGTTTATCTCGCCTCGCACGACGAATTCGCCCATGAGGTGGGGCGCAAGGCGATGATCCTGCTTACCGACGGAGAAGACGAAGGCAGCCGCCTGAAGATCAAAGACGCTATCGAAGCCGCCCAGAAAGCCGATGCCATCTGCTATGTGCTGCTGATCGCCGACCGCGGGTTCTACGGCTTCGGCGGCTATTCCGGCGATTCGGAGATGAGAAAGCTCACCCAGGAAACCGGCGGCCGCATGATAGAAGTGGGCAACAAAATCGAAAAACTCCGAGCGGCCTTCGATCAGATCTCTCAGGAACTCCGCAGCCAATACAACGCCGGTTATGTGCCCACCAATACCGCGCGCGACGGCTCTTTCCGCAAAATCGAGATCAAGCCCAAGGCGGGGGACTACAAAATCCAGGCCCGCAGCGGCTACTACGCCACACCCCGGCACGAAGACTAGTGCGGCGCATTTTCAGCTTGC
Source organism: Terriglobales bacterium (assembly GCA_049585515.1). Taxonomy (GTDB): domain Bacteria; phylum Acidobacteriota; class Terriglobia; order Terriglobales; family Acidobacteriaceae; genus Acidiflorens. Next base: position 3,202 of record JBAVAA010000090.1, read on the forward strand.
AGGTTTTTTGCTTTTTCTAAGACCTGCGACCTAAGACCTGCGATCTGCTGTTCACCGCGCCTGCGAAAGGTCCTCGACGGCGAATAATTGCCCGCGCCGCTCCACCACACCGATTCCGATGGAATCCATATCCCGGTCGAGTATGTTGGCGCGATGGGACGGCGAGTTCATGAGCTGGGAGTGGATGAACGTCGCACTCGGTCCCTCGGTTACGTTTTCCGAGAGCCAACTGAAATGCCCGCCTGCTTGTTTGACCCGAGCGGTCAGGCTCGGCTCTCCGGCAAATCCATGTTGCGCCGAGCCGCGCTGAGCCATCACCTCGGCGTGACGCCGTGCCGCTGCCGCCAGCGCGTTATCCCACCGCAGCGGAGCCAGTCCCCCCGCCCGCCGTGCATGGTTCACCGACGTGAATAATTCCCGCTCCGCCCGCGACACAGTATCGCCGGCGGCCGGCAACCCCAGGATGATTCCGACCATCGCCGACACCAAAAGCCTGGTTCTGATCCGCACTATCATCTCCTCCGAGATCCTCCGAATGAACGATGCGTGGATGTTACCCAGCCTTGTTAGCGCCGGTCCCAATATGAGTCGCGGCGATCCCGGTTCAATTCGCGATACTCATGCCGTAAGTCTCTTCGATCG
>JBAVAA010000091.1:0-4444 GCA_049585515.1 Terriglobales bacterium
CATGCGCGTCTTCATCACGCCCGCCTGCAGTTCGGTTGTAATCAGATTCAGACGTTGCGAAGCCGCCAGAAACGTGGTGTCTTTCATGCGGTTGGCAAACTGCAGCACCTGGTTCCGCGCCAGCACCAGTTCCCCCACCAGGTTCATCACCTTGTCCAGCAACCCCACATCCACTCGGATAGTGCTGTCCGAAGCGCTGGCCGAAGCGCTGGCCGAGGCGCTGGCCAGCACGCGAGCGGACTGCTGCAAGTGCAGCGCATCGACCACGTCGGCCGGACGCGCCGCACCCTGCTCCACCAGAATCTCTCCCAGGTGGCGCGGATCCCCTTCGCTCTGTCGCTCGGCGGCGAGCAGGATCTCCTCCGGCGTCACGCCCGCTCGTTCCATCAGAATGGCGCCGATATTGGCCGGCAGGGCGGCCTGCGCGCTTTTGTCGGCAGCGCTCTCCGGCGCAGCGCTCGCAACCGGCGCCAGCGGAACACCCTGCAAACGCGTCAACGTCGCAATCAGCTCGCTGTCGTCGCGTTCACCCTCGCCGCCCGAGGCTTCAATTCTCGCCAGCATCTGGCGCACCGCATCCACCATCGCCAGCAGTCCGGTCGTGATTTCTCCATCCAGCACGAGTTGCCCGTCCCGCAGCCGCCCCAGCAGGTTTTCGCCGGCATGCGCCACCGCCCCCAGTTGGTTGAAAGCCAGAAAACCTGAAGTGCCCTTGATCGTATGAATGGTGCGGAAAATGCTTTTCAAAATCTCGCCGTCGTCGGGATTTTTCTCGAGCGCCACCAAGTCCCGGTCCAAACGATCCAGATTCTCGTAGCTCTCCACCAGAAACTCTTTGACAATGTCGTCCAGGTCACTCATAGGGATTACCCCTCCATCGGCACCCTCCGGTGCTCGCATTAGCACGGAAGGCCGCCGTCCGATTAGAGAACTCTCACACTAAGGCGTAATCAATCCTGGGAAGAGCATTCGGAGTGCCAGCGCACCCATTCCCTTCGTGAGTCTCCGCAGGATGCTTCGGGCAATGAGGAGCTTCGGGCAGTGGGTTGCTTCGAGCAGTGGGATGCTTCGGCCAGTCGCGCGTCTTAACTGTTGGTGCGGCTCCGAACACCAACTAAGCCCCACAGGGGCGGAGGAACGTAGTCCCAGCGCTTCAGCGCTGGGACAAGTACAGAAACATGATTAAAGTCCCGGAGGGACGACCGATACTTCTTTGCACTGCCTTCAGCCGCGGCAGAAAAACCCGGGGTCTAGTCTCTGTTTTGAAGCGGCGCGGCTTGAGCCGTGCGCCGTAAGATCGGAAATCCATGCGGTTTCAGCGGCGGCGACTGCGCCTCACACCGAGTAGGAGATATTATCGCTCGCGCCCGTCGTCACATCATCTGTCGAAGATGCGGCGTCCGCCGCCTTGCTTCCTCGCCGCATGGCGACGATTCCGGTGCGCACCATCTCCAACACTCCATAAGGACGCAGCAATTCGAGCAGACCGTCAATTTTATCTTCAGCCCCCGTGATTTCGAGGGTCAGGGATTCGGGCGCAACATCGACCACCCGCGCCCGAAATACGTTGGCGAGTTCGAGCACGTGCGAGCGCCCATCGTGCGTGGCCGCCACCCGAATCATGGCCAGGTCCCGGACAATGGCCGGCTGATTGGTGATGTTTTCGACCAGCAATACGTTGACGAGTTTGTATAAATTGGCCTCAATGCGCCGCGCCTGATCGCGGTCGGCATCGACAGTGATGGTCATGCGCGACACTTCCGGCTTTTCCGTCCGTCCCACCGTCAGCGAATCGATATTGAAGGCGCGGCGCCGAAACAGCGAGGCCACGCGCGTAAGCACTCCCGGCTTATTCTCAACGTACACCATAAATGTATTCAGCATAGTTTTAAACCGACCCATAGCTTCTGGCTGCTAGCTGCTGGCTAGTAGCTAAAAGCCAGAAGCTAGTAGCGCATTTACTCATCTTCCGCCGTCTCCACAATCGGACTCGGCCGCCGGATCATATCGTGCAACGCCGCCCCCGCCGCCACCATCGGATAAACCGTGTCTTCCTGTTCCACCTTGAAATTGATCAGCACCGGCCCATTGTGCTGCTGCGCCGCTTGCACCGCCGGCACAACCTCCGACCGCTCCGAAATGGTCATGCTCCGAATGCCATACGCGTCAGCCAACTTCGCAAAATCGGGATTCAGCAATGGCGTCGCCGCATAATTCCGGTCGTAGAAAAATTCCTGCCACTGCCGCACCATGCCCAGAAACCCGTTGTTGATGATCGCGATATGCACCTTCAGATTCTCCTGCACAATGGTCGCCAGTTCGCACATCGTCATCTGGAATCCGCCATCCCCCACCACGACCCAAACCTCGGCGTCAGGACAAGCGACTTTGGCCCCAATCGCGGCGGGCAGTGCGAAGCCCATCGTTCCCAATCCTCCGGAAGTAATCAGCGAACGCGGATGCTCATGCTTGTAATACTGCGCCTCCCACATCTGGTGTTGGCCCACATCGGTCACGACAATGGTTTTGCCGTCGCGTGTCTGCCGCCACAAATCGTTGATCACATGCGCGGCATAAAGATGACCGCTGTCGGGCAGATTCTGAATATCGCGCACCGCCGAATCGCCCTTCAATTTATCAATCGAATCCAGCCAGTCACTACGATCAATGGTCTCGACCTTCGGCAACAACTCCAGCAAGACTTCCCGCAGATCGCCAACCAGTGGCACATCCACCTTCACGTTCTTGTTAATCTCCGCGGGATCGATCTCGATGTGAATCTTCTTGGCGTTGGGCGCGTAATTTTTCAAATTCCCGGTGACGCGATCGTCAAAGCGCATGCCAAAGGCCAGCAACAGGTCCGCTTCCTGAATCGTATGGTTCACCCACGCTTCGCCGTGCATGCCCATCATGCCGAGATTCAGCGGATGCGAAGCCGGGAACGCGCCCAGTCCGAGCAGAGTCATGGCCACCGGAATCCCCGCCCGCTCGGCAAAATCGCGCACCTCGCGCATCGCTCCGGACTCAATGATGCCGTGACCGCCCAGAATCAAAGGCCGTTTGGAATTGTGGATCAATTCGAGCGCCCGCGCATACTCCGCCGGAGCGGGCGATAGATCCGGACGGTACCCCGGCAACTGCGGCCGTGCTGCTTCCCAGTCGAACTCGCAAGTACCCTGCTGCGCATCTTTCGTGATATCGACCAGCACCGGCCCCGGACGCCCCGACCGCGCCACGTAGAAAGCCTCCCGAATCGTGCGCGCCACTTCGCCGGCGTGTGTAACCAGATAATTGTGCTTCGTAATCGGAAGAGTCACGCCCGTGATGTCGGTCTCCTGAAATGCGTCCGACCCGATCAGCTTGCTGCCGACTTGTCCGGTAATGCAGACAATCGGTATGGAATCGAGCATTGCGGTGGCGATCCCGGTGACCATGTTGGTCGCGCCCGGCCCCGAAGTCGCGATCGCAACGCCGGTGAGCCCACTGGCGCGCGCATAGCCGTCGGCCATGTGGGTCGCGCCCTGCTCATGCCGGACCAGGATGTGATGGATCTTGCTGTGCTTCAGCGCGTCATAAGCCGGAAGAATGGCACCGCCCGGATAACCAAAAACGTGCTGCACGCCTTCCCGTTCCAGGCACTCCCAAAGAATGCTGGCCCCGGTCATGGTCTTGAGGTCAGTCTTGAGACCGGCCTTGGAGCCTGTCTTCGCCCCAGTCTCGGGTTCGCTTCTGGTCTTCTCCGTGGTGCTAGTGCGTCGATGATCTTCAGCCCTCTGATCCGTCATTCGACCTCCCTGCCAGTCCGTGCTTGATTGGTATCAACCCGATTCTTATCAGGGTATCGCTTCAGCGATACCACGAGTTCCTAAAGAATGCCGCCCCTTCAGGGCTGGGCTGTTTGCCCCCGTCGCTCCCTAAAAACAAAACCCGCCAGCGTTCCTGGCGGGGATTCGGGAGCCTTTACGATTTCTAATCTCTCAGCTCACCCTTCCCCCCGCACCGCGGCCGGTGGACACACTCCTACTCCTACGATTCTAATGCGAAGTCGTCGGGAGCTCAGTGAATTCGTCATATTTGCACCAGACATATAACGCGATAGTACCGAAGCCCCCGGCCACCCGCAAGCGGAAATTCCCGGGACTTATTCGAAAAACAAATCCCGGGCATACAAACTTCTGATGGTCGGTCCCCGCCTTCCAAAGCTCGGCTCCTGTCAGCTCCGCTCCTATCGGCTCGATTCGTATCAGGGTATCGCTTCAGCGATACCGCAAGTTCTTCCAAAAATAGCCGCCCTTTAGGGGCTGGCGGCCAACTACAACCCCGGCCCCGGCGGATAAGTCGGCAGATCCGGAGGCCGCGCCGGCAGCTTCTTCGGATTAGCCTTGATCTCATCCATCAACATCTGAACCGCTTTCTCCAGTTGCGGATCCTGCCCCTTCAATAC
>JBAVAA010000092.1:0-5147 GCA_049585515.1 Terriglobales bacterium
GCTATTTCGGGAACCACTAAGTCGAAGAGCAGGCCGGAGCTTAACTTGATCATGCAGGACGAAGAAAAAAACGAAGCTGCCCCGAGCGTCGAGCAGACACCGAGCGTGGATGCGGTTGCCGCAACCGCCGAGACTCCCCGCAACCCGAACATGAAGTGGTACATCATCCACTCGTATTCCGGGTTCGAGCGCAAGGTGAAGGAGTCGCTGGAGTCGCGGGTGCAGGCTTTCGGGCTGCAGGAGAAAATCGGCAAGGTGCTGATCCCGACCGAATCGGTCACCGAAGTGCGCGGCGGCAAGAAGTACACCTCCGAGCGCATGTTCTATCCCGGCTACGTGCTGGTTGAAATGGACATGGACGATCATGTCTGGCACGTCGTGAAATCGACGCCGCGGGTGACCGGATTTGTGGGCACCGGCCAGCAACCGACTCCGCTGTCGGACGAAGAGGTCAATCACATCGTCTACAAAGTGGCCGACAGCCGGGAGAAGCCGAAGCTCAAAGTCAAATTCGAAAAGGGCGAGACGGTGCGCATCGGCGAGGGTCCGTTCGCAACATTCACCGGGGTGGTCGATGATGTCAACGAAGATCGGGAGACTTTGAAAGTGATGGTCACCATCTTCGGGCGTTCGACTCCGGTGGAATTGGAATTTGGGCAGGTAGAGAAAGTGGCGTAGCGATTTTCTGTTAAATCAGGAAAGGCATCATGGCAAAGAAAGCGACAGGTTCGGTAAAGTTGCAGATCGCGGCGGGCAAGGCGACGCCGGCGCCTCCGGTAGGACCGGCGCTCGGTCAGGCACAGGTCAACATCATGGAGTTCTGCAAGCAGTTCAATGCCCGGACTTCGCAGAAGGAACTCGAAGGATTGATTGTTCCAGTCGTGATCACAGTCTATAGTGATCGCACGTTCACGTTTATTACCAAGACGCCGCCGGCGTCAGTGTTGCTGAAGCGCGCGGCCGGCATCGCCAAAGGATCCGGTGCCCCGAATAAAGACAAGGTCGGCAAAGTAACGCTGAAGCAGGTCGAGGACATTGCGAAACAGAAGATGCCCGACCTGAACGCGGCCTCGGTCGATGCTGCCATTAGAAGCGTGTGCGGCACGGCGCGCTCGATGGGAATCGAAGTGGTTGGGTAGCGCCGGTGTCTCGCTAGCAATTTAGTAGAGACGTGGCCAGCCGCGTCTCATGTCAATCAAACCACGGCTCATCAAAAGAACGATGAGCGGTGGGAGACTGAGGGAAACATGAAGAAGTCAGGCAAGAATATCGAAAAGTCGCGGAAGGCAGTTGAGCCGCGGCCATATACGCTGCAGGAAGCGGTTCCACTTCTGCAGAAAGTGAAATACGCGAAATTCGACGAAACCGTCGAAGTAACGCTTCGGCTGGGCGTCGATCCTAAGCACGCGGACCAGATGGTGCGCGGCACGGTCGTCCTTCCCCACGGGCTCGGCAAGTCGAAAAAAGTTCTGGTCATTGCGACCGGCGAAAAAGTTCGCGAGGCCGAAGCCGCAGGCGCGGATTTTGTCGGCGGCGAGGATATGGTCGAAAAGATCACCAAAGAAAACTGGACCGACTTCGATGCCCTGATTGCCACGCCCGATATGATGAAGTCGGTCGGCCGCCTGGGCAAGGTTCTCGGTCCGAAGGGGCTGATGCCGAATCCGAAAACCGGCACGGTCACCATGGACGTCGCGCGCGCGGTGCAGGAGGTCAAGGCCGGTAAAGTCGAATTCCGCACCGACAAGACGGCGCTGATCCATGTCCCGGTGGGAAAGATTTCCTTCACGCCCGATAAGCTCATCGACAACGCGACCACGCTGATCTCCAGCGTGATCAAGGCCAAACCGTCCGTCGCCAAGGGCAAGTACATCAAGGCCTGCTATCTGAGTTCGAGCATGGGGCCGGGGATTTCGCTGGATACGACTCCGATCGAGGTTGCGGCCAAGGCATAGTTCAGAAAAAGCTGCCGGGCTCTGCCCGGCTGGGCAGCCAAGGGCGGCTGTCCCTACGTTGAATTTTGAAAGGGTTTGAACATGGCGGTTACGAAAGCGAAGAAAATTGCGCAGGTCGAGAAGCTTGGCAGCGAACTGAAGAACGCTTCCAGCATGATCGTGGCTACTTACTCCAAACTGACGGTTACGCAGGACTTCGAATTGCGCAAAGCGTTGCGTCCGACCGGCGCGAAGTATCGCGTGGTGAAGAACACTCTGATCGAGCGCGCCGGCAAAGGCACTAGGGTCGAAGAAGCGCTGAAGAACCTTCAGGGTGTGACCTCGATTGCCTATACGGAAGGCGATCCGGTGGCGCTGGCGAAAGCGCTCGCGAAATATGCCAAGGATAATCCTGAGTTCAGCTTCAAGGCTGGGGTGGTCGAAGGCCGCGTGATCACGGTCAAGGAGATCCAGTCGCTGGCCACGATGCCGTCGAAGGAAGAACTTTATTCGAAGCTGCTGTTCCTGCTGAACGCTCCATCGCAGCGCCTGGTTACGGCAATGAACGCGGTCGGGCGGAACCTGGCGGTGGTCGTCGGCCAGGGCGTGGAGCAGAAAAAATTCAAGGAGGCGTAAGCAGCTTCTGGCTGCCAGCTTCTGAAAGCCAGCGGCCGGAAGCTAGGAGCTAACAAATTTTCTGGGCAGCGAGGCTGCTCGAAAAAAGATTTAGTTATCGCAAAGCCAGGGGTGGCGCGGTCGAAAATTCAGGCGTTGTCTGGCGCCGGAATCGACGGCCTGGTCGCACTGGAAACCCGGCCAAGCGATGGCGAAATCGCAAATCTTACACAAAGCGGAGAGATTCACATGGCAGATCTACAGCAGTTGGAAGAGTCGATAGTTGGCCTGTCTTTGCTGGAAGCAGCGGAGTTGGTCAAGAAACTGGAATCGCGTCTCGGCGTTTCGGCGGCGGCAGCGGCCCCGGTGATGGTGGCCGGTGGCGGAGCCGCGGCGGGCGGCGCGGCACCGGCGGAAGAAAAGACGGAATTTACCGTCGTTCTCAAGGAAGTCGGAGCGAATAAGATCAATGTAATCAAAGCGGTACGCGAAGTCACCAGCCTTGGCTTGAAAGAAGCCAAAGATTTGGTGGATGGCGCTCCCAAGAGTATCAAGGAAGGCGTCTCCAAGGATGAGGCGGAGACAATCAAGAAGAAGTTCACCGAAGCGGGCGCAGTTGTCGAAGTGAAATAACGCGGATCGCTGTTCGCCTTTCGCTGCTCGCTTTCAACGCCTGGTCCAGAACGGCTGGGGGAAAGGCGAACGACGATCAGCGATCAGCGAACAGCGGTCTTGCGGGCGGCCAAATTCCGGCGATCCCGCTTGCAATTTTTTGACCGAACACTAGCTGAATCCTTGGGAGTGGTGTTAATATCTAATAAATGACCCGCTTACCCTGGCTTCACTGTGAGGCGACAGCGACTGGCATCCTCCAAATACACCCAGGAAGCGGAAAAGAGTCGCTGGGATAGTAGTATGGCAGCCGGTCCCGCGGGCGGCGGGACGGAACAGGCCTTTTGAACTGGCAAGGAATTTTACAAGTTACCCAAGAGTAAGCGTCGCATACGGCGCCCGCGGACAAACTTGTCCTCGCGGGGGCCGTCGTCTTTTCTTCGAGTACACCGTCTTCAGATACACCGCCCGATTTCGGCAACCGTAGCAGTATCTTGGCGCGATTTTTGCGCCCTTCAATCCGCGCTGTACCGCAGCCCGGTGCTGCCTGAAAGCAGGAGCCCTAGAGAATGCCAAAGCACAATATTCATCGCAAACGTTTCGATTTCTCAAAAATTCCAGCAACCATCCAGATCCCGAACCTGATCGAGGTTCAGAAGCGCTCCTATGACCGCTTCCTGCAGATGGACAAACTGCCCAGCGAGCGCGAAGACGGCGGGCTGCAGGCGGTGTTTCAATCGGTGTTTCCGATTACCGACTTCCGCAACGTCTCGCAGCTCGAGTTCGTGGACTTCGCCATCGGCAACTGGGAATGTAAATGCGGCCACCTGAAAGGTCTGCACCACCTGCGCACAACTTGTAAGAACTGCGGATCGACGGTGATCACCGACCCGTTCCATCCCGGGGACGTTCTCTGCCACAAATGCGGCACCTACAACGCGAACACTCCCGACTTCTGCAACAAGTGCGGCGACCCGGTCGGGTTGCAGCTGAAATACGACGTCGCGGAATGCGAAGAGCGTGGCATGACCTATTCCGCGCCGCTCAAAGTTACGATGCGCCTTACCATCTGGGACAAGGACGAGGCCGGCAACCGTTCCATCCGCGACATCAAAGAGCAGGAAGTTTTCTTTGGCGACGTGCCGCTGATGACGCAGAACGGAACATTCATCATTAACGGTACAGAGCGAGTTATCGTCAGCCAGTTGCACCGCTCGCCGGGTGTGTTCTTCGAGACGGCGGCCAACCGTACGTACTTCCTCGGCAAGATTATTCCGTACCGTGGTTCGTGGGTTGAATTCGAGTACGACCAGAAAAACGTTCTCTACGTCCGCATCGACCGCAAACGCAAGTTCCTGGGGACAATTTTCCTGCGCGCCCTCGGCCTGCGTTCCAGCGAAGACATTCTGAAGACGTTCTACACAACGGACCGCCTTGTTGTCCGTGACAAGAAACTGTTCTGGACGCTTGATCCGGCGAGCGACAAGCCCACAAATCTGCTGGGCATGAAACTGGCGCACAGCATCAAGTCGAAGTCGGGCGATGAAGTGGCGCACTCCGGCCGCAAAATCAGCCCTGCGATCCTCAAAGAAATTCAGAAGGCGAAGATCGCCGAGATTGAAGTGGACGTGACCGATCTCGAAGGAGCATGGGCAGCGAGCGACATCGTCGATACCACCAGCGGCGAAGTGCTGCTCGAAGCCAACACGGAAATTACGGCCGACAAAGTGTCGAAGATTCTGGAATCGGGCGTGATCGAGATGACCGTGTTCTTCCCCGAGCGCGACGACGTGGGCACGGTGATCAGCCAGACCCTGCGCCGCGATTCGGTCGTCAGCCCATCCGAAGCGTTGATCGAAATCTATCGCAAGCTCCGTCCGGGAGATCCGCCCACGCTCGACACGGCGACGGCGTTGTTCCAGGGCATGTTCTTCGATCCGCGCAAGTATGACTTCTCGCGGGTTGGCCGGCTGAAATTCAATATCA
>JBAVAA010000093.1:0-6686 GCA_049585515.1 Terriglobales bacterium
CGCTGGCACACCTGCTCAAGTACGACTCGATTCTCGGCAACCTGCCCAACCAGATCACGGCCGGCGCCGACAGCATTTCGATTGATGGCAAAGTCATCAAGGTTTTCAAAGAAAAAGATCCAGCCGCCCTGCCTTGGGATTCGGTCGGAGCCCAAGTAGTCATCGAATCCACCGGCCACTTCACCGATGCCAACGACGCCAGGAAACACCTGCGCGGCCCGGTGAAGAAAGTTATCATCTCTGCACCTGCAAAGAATGAAGACCTCACCGTTGTGCTCGGCGTGAATGAAGAAAAATACGATTCCGCAAAGCACCATATCGTGTCGAACGCATCCTGCACCACCAACTGTCTGGCGCCGGTCGCCAAGGTTATCAACGACAACTACAAGATTGTCAGCGGCACCATGACCACAATCCACTCGTATACAAATGATCAGGTCATTCTCGACTTTCCGCACAAGGATCTGCGGCGGGCGCGCGCCGCGGCAATCAACATGATTCCGACGACGACCGGCGCGGCCAAAGCGGTAAAGCTCGTCATCCCCGATCTTGCCGGGAAACTCGACGGCTTCGCCATGCGCGTGCCCACGCCCAACGTTTCTGTGGTCGACCTGGTCGTCTGGGTTGAGAAAAAGACCACGAAAGAAGAGGTCAACGCCGCCCTCAAAAAGGCCTCCCAATCGGGCCCGTTAAAGGGCTATCTTGGCTTTGAGGAAAACGAACTGGTCTCCTGCGATTTCAAAGGCGACTCCCGCTCCTCCATCGTTGACGCCCACATGACTCTCGTAGTCGGCGGCAACTGCGTCAAGGTTATCTCCTGGTACGACAATGAGTGGGGATACTCCTGCCGTGTCCGCGACCTCATCACCCTAATGTCATCGAAGGGCCTGTAAGCGCCCACTTAGGAGCGCAGCTCCGCAAATCAAATGACCACTCTCGCTAAACAGCAAAGAGCAGCGACGACAGCGAATCACCAAGGCGGTGACTCTCCCATGTCCAAACTTTCAATCCGTGATCTTCCCCTCAACGATCACCGCATCTTCATGCGTGTCGACTTCAACGTTCCGCTCGACGACGGCCGCGTGATGGACGACACGCGCATCCGCGAAACCCTGCCCAGCATCGAGTATGCGCTGCGGCACGGCGCGCGTCTGATTCTCGCATCTCACCTCGGCCGCCCCAAAGGTAAACCCAACCCCAAGATGAGTCTGAAGCCGGTTGCCGAGCGTCTGCGCATGTTGTTGGACAAAGAACTGTCGCGCGGAGAGAACGTCGGCTTCTGTCCCAAGTGCGTTGGGGAGGAAGCCGAAGAAATGTCGCTTAAGCTCGAGAAGGGCCAGGCGCTGCTGCTGGAAAATTTGCGTTTCCACGCCGAAGAAGAAAAAAACGACGAGAATTTTTCCAAACAACTAGCCAAGCTCGCCGAGTATTACGTAAACGACGCCTTCGGCACCGCCCATCGTGCCCACGCTTCGACGGTTGGCATCACCAAGTTTCTGCAAAAATCCGCCGCCGGATTACTCATGGAAAAGGAGCTGCAATACCTCGGCCGCGTCCTGCAGCATCCGGAGCATCCCTTTATCGCCATTCTCGGCGGCGCTAAAGTCGGCGACAAAATTGGAGTTATCCAAAATCTGCTCGGCAAAGTCGACACGCTCATCATCGGCGGCGGAATGGCCTACACCTTCCTCAAGGCGCAAGGCGACTCTGTCGGGAAGAGTCTGGTCGAAGAGGATAAAATCGACCTCGCCCGCGATCTTTTGCAGCAGGCGAAAGCGCGCAAGGTCAAGTTCATGTTGCCCATCGATCATATGATCGCCGACCGCGCCGAAGCCGGCGCCGTGGTCAAATTCGTCGGCGCAGGCGAGGCCATCCCGGCCAACATGATGGCGCTCGATATCGGTCCGCAAACCATCGAAGCTTTCTCCGAGGAAGTGGCCCGCGCCCGGACCATCGTCTGGAACGGCCCCATGGGAGTTTTCGAGCTACCGCCGTTCGCCCGGGGCACCTTCAAGATCGCTCAGGCCGTGGCAGAAAATGCCGGAGCCACCACTATAGTTGGCGGAGGAGATTCCGTAGCCGCGGTAAAAGCCGCCGGGGTAGCCGACAAGATCACCCACATTTCAACCGGCGGCGGCGCTTCGCTCGAATTCCTGGAAGGCAAAAAACTGCCGGGTGTGGAAGCGCTGACGGAGAAAAAATAGGTCTCCAGGTGACAGGTGGCAGGCCTTAGGTGTTAGGTCTTAGAAAGCGACTCACCCGGATAGCGAGTTAAGATTTTCCTAAGACCTAAGACCGCTTTTTCCATGTCTAACTTCGCAGCCCGACTGACGTTCGCCAACGGCAAGATACTGGAGTTCCACGGCCCTGCCGACATCACCAAGGAGACGACCGGCGCCATCGTCAATGCCGCCAACTCCTACCTGCTCGGAGGCGGCGGCGTCGATGGAGCGATTCACCACGCAGGCGGCCCATCGATCCTGCAGGAGTGCAAACGCATCGTCGCGAAAATTGGAACGCTCCCGGCTGGCAAAGCCGTTATGACCACTGGCGGGCGATTGCCAGCCAAATATGTGATTCACACTGTAGGACCGGTATATTACGGAGGCCAGCGGCGCGAGGCGGAAACTTTGGCCAGTTGCTATAAGGAGTCGATCCGCATTGCCGATGATCACGGAATCCGATCGTTGGCCTTTCCTTCAATATCAACCGGAGCGTTTGGCTATCCGGTTCGCGAGGCCGCTGAAATCGCGGTTCACGCCGTTGTCGAGGTCCTGCCGTCTTGTGGCGATGTGGAGCACGTCCGCTTTGTTCTCTTCGACATTTCCACCTGCAACGTCCATGTCCGGGCCGCCGAAAAAATTTCCCGTGAATCAACATTAAATTCCGTTATCTTCACAAAAGGTCCTTCATAAAATGAGAAAGAAACTCATCACCGCCAACTGGAAGATGTACAAAACTCCCGTCGAGGCCCGTGACTTCTTCCGCGATTTTTTGCCGCTCGTCTCCGGCCATGAACGCGACGAAATTGTCGTCTGCCCCACTTACCTCGCGATTGACGCCGGGGTTCAGGCAGTGAAGGGAACGAACGTGGCCATCGGCGCCCAGGATGTCTACTGGCAAAAGGAAGGCGCTTTCACCGGCGAGATCTGCGCCAGCATGTTGGCGGCGGTCGGCACAACCCACGTCATCATCGGACACTCCGAACGGCGCCAGTACTTCGGCGAGACCGATGACACCGTCAATCTCAAACTCAAAGCGGCTCTTGAAGGCGGACTCATTCCCATCGTCTGCGTAGGCGAGGTCCTCGAAGAACGCGAAGCCGGACTGACCGACGACGTTCTGCGACGCCAGTGTCTCCGCGCCTTCAACAAAGTTTCGGCCAAGAAAGCGGCTAGCCTGGTCGTCGCTTACGAGCCGGTCTGGGCCATCGGCACCGGAAAAACCGCCACTCCGCAACTGGCCGGGGACGCCCATGCCATCATTCGCGCGGAAGCCGCCGATTCGTTCGGCGAGGAATTCGCTGCCAAACTCCGCATTCTGTACGGCGGCTCCGTGAAACCGGAAAACGCGCATGACCTGATGTCCGAAGACGAAATCGATGGCGCCCTGGTGGGCGGAGCATCGCTGGATCCTAACTCCTTTGCCGCCATAGTGAAGTACTAAGAGAAGTATTGAGGACACCCGTTCCGGATTATGCGCGATATGATTTGAATCGGCCCCCACGCAACCCGGCATCACGCGTTAGAATCAGACTAACTGAATAGAACTCCCACGCCTTAAGGGAGGTAAAGATTATGGGCCCATCCGTTCCTGTCAGATTCCTGATAGTACTCACAGCATCCTTCGGTCTAGCTCTCACGCCAACCGTTGCCTTCGCACAGCACGGCGGTGGCGGAGGTCACGGAGGAGGAGGAGGCGGTTTCCATGGCGGGGGCGGCGGAGGTTTCCATGGAGGCGGTTTCGGCGGAGGCGGCGGTTTCCATAGCAGTGTAGGCTCGTATCACGGCAGCGCTGGAGCGCGCGAAGGCGGCTCCTATGGCGCACGCACTTATGGTGGGGGAAGCTACGGTCGAGGCGGTAGGTTGGAATCCGGCCGCAGTTTAGGCTCATCCGCAATGCGGTCCTCACAACGCAGTTCATTCGATCGCGGTACTGAGAATATTCGTCCTGCCGTCAACGATGGCCAGTGGCATTCGTTTGGCAGTGGCGCTTCTGCAGGGACACACTCCACCCTGATGGCAAGCAACTCCGGAATAGCCAATGCCGGCTGGCGCGGCTTTGGAGCATCAAGCCGCGGCGCAATAAGGGGCGACTTCGGTGGCTTCCGCGGTGGCTATGGCTGGGGTGGCGGTTGGCGCGGCGGCTGTTGCTGGGGAGGCATAGGCTTCGGATGGGGCTGGGGTTGGGGCGGCTGGGGTTTCGGCTTCGGATGGCCATACTGGGGCGCGTATTGGGGACCCTACGCCTGGGCTCCCGGATGGTACTACCCGTATTACGATCCCTATTGGTATTCGCTGTGGCCGGCGTACAACGACTATCCCGATGACAGCTACAACTGGTCGAATGATCCGCCGCCCTACCGTCCATCGGATGACGATAGCCAGCCCGCCCGCTACACAAATTCGGCGGACGTAACGGACGTCGCCGTGACCGTCCCGCTGCGGCCGCCCGACGATCCATCGCAACAATTAGCCGGGCGACAATAGACGGTTGCTACGATCGCTTTACCTCTGCGCTGCCAAATCGCAGTGCAGAGGCGCAAGCGAAATTTAATTCGACAGGGCCTCTACGCCCCTTTCTCCTTGACCAACCCGCCAACCTTTGCCACGATAACAATATCCCCCGCGAGGATCTCATGAAATTTGGCGTGGTAGTCTTTCCCGGATCGAACTGCGATCACGACGCCCACTGGACTGCCCGATATGTGGCGAAACAGCAAGCGACGTTTCTCTGGCACGAATCGCATGACCTCGAGAATTGCGATGTAGTCATCATCCCCGGAGGTTTCGCCTACGGCGACTATCTGCGCACCGGCGCGATCGCAAAGTTTTCCCCGGCCATGGAATCGGTCCGCACGTTCGCCGCCGGTGGCGGCCTGGTATTAGGCATCTGCAATGGCTTTCAGATTCTGTGCGAGTCAGGATTGCTCCCCGGAGCCCTGATGCGCAACATCGGCTTAAAGTACGTCTGCAAGCCGGTACAGGTGAGGGTCGAGAACAACGAAACTCCGTTCACCAACGCATGCCGCCAAGGCGAGGTCCTCACCATCCCCATCGGCCACATGGAAGGCAATTATTTCTGCGACGAGTCCACCCTCGCCGCATTAAAGCGCGACCATCGAATCGTCTTCCGTTATGCAAGCCCGCAAGGCGAAATCACCCCCGAGGCAAATCCCAACGGCTCGCTGGAAAACATAGCCGGCATCTGCAGCCCAGGCGGCAACGTGCTGGGCATGATGCCCCATCCTGAAAGAGCTGCCGAACCGGAATTAGGGTGCACCGATGGATTCAAGATTTTCGAGTCATTAGTCGAGGCAATGGCGGCGAAGTAAAGCAATCGTAGAGACGCGGCGTGTCGCGTCTCGGCCGCGTCTAGTAAGCCCATCGCAGAAGCGTCGCTCCCGAGGTGAATCCCGCTCCGACCGACTCCAGTAGCACCAGACTTCCCTTCTTTAATTTGCCCTGCTGCCGGGCCGTTTCCATCGCCAGCGGAATCGTCGCCGCGGTGGTGTTTCCGAAATTTTCAATATTCACAATCACGGCCTCAGGCCGCATGCTGAGCCGCTCTGCCGTCGCGGTAATGATCCGCTTGTTTGCCTGATGCGGAATAAAAGCGTCGATCTCCCTGCCCTGGATGTTGTTGCGTTTGAGAATCTCTTCGCAGAGTAAGGCCATCTTGCGCACCGCAAACTTAAACACCGCGGCCCCGTCCTGATGAACGTAGTGCATCTTCTTATCGACCGTTTCGTGCGTCGAAGGATTCAGGCTTCCTCCGCCTGGCATATAAAGCGAGCACCCGCCCGCTCCATCCACTTCATGCAGGAAGTCAATCAGTCCGACGGAGTCGTCTTCTGCAGGCTCGAGGAGAACCGCGCCCGCTCCATCGCCAAAGATGACGCAGGTCGCGCGGTCGGTGTAGTCGATGATCGACGACATCACGTCAGCCCCAATCACCATCACTTTCTTATGCGCCCCCGAAGCAACGAACTGCGCTCCGGTCTGCAGCGCGTAAACAAACGCCGAACAGGCGGCCGAGATATCGAACCCCCAGACTTTTTTTGCACCCAGCTTGTGCTGTACAAGACAAGCCGTCGAGGGGAAGAACATGTCGGGCGTAACCGTTCCCACAATAATCGCGTCCAGATCGGACGCGTCGATCCCGCGCTCGGCCAGCGCACGCTTGGCTGCTTCGGCCGCAAGGTCGCTGGTCGCGACCCCTTTGTCCACAATATGTCTCTCGCGGATGCCAACCCTCTCCATGATCCACTGATCGTTAGTATCGACCAGCTTTTCGAGGTCGGCATTGGTAAGAAGCCGGGGCGGAACATACGTGCCAAGAGCGCTGATCTTAACGCGCTGAAGCTGGTTCAATGAGGTCGTCTCCTGAGGTGCGAAGTGGATTCAATATTGTAAAACGGCAGGGTCGCAGGTGACAGGTGGCAGATCGCAGGAAAGACCTCATTG
>JBAVAA010000094.1:0-1939 GCA_049585515.1 Terriglobales bacterium
ACTCTACACTTCCGGCTACCTGAAACAAGCGCAGGACTCGCGTGACATCAGTGAATATGCTTACAAGCGCGGCGCCGCAAGCCTCCTGGATTATCTGGATGCCGAGCGCAGCTACCGGGCGGTGGAACTAGCCTATCGCCAGGCGTTGGCCGCATATATGACGGCTCTGGAGCAACTGAAGGAAGCGGAAGGAACGAGGACCTTGCCATGAGGAAACTTGCATGATTGTTCGGTCCGCCCGCTGTCCGCGCGTGGTTATACTCGCTGCCGCTTCGGCGATCCTGCTGCTGTTGGCCGGTTGCCAGAGGTCGGGGCCGAAAGCCTCCAGCGATTCGAGTAGCTCCAACAAATCGGACACTTCGGAACTGTTCACCATCCCGCCGGAGCAGTTGGCGCATGTGCAGGTGCTTACGGTTCAACCGGCGACGCTGACCCGAATTCTCCGCCTGACCGGGGCCGTCGCATACAACAGTTTTCACACAACGCCTGTCATCACGCAGGTGAGCGGACCAGTAAGCAGGGTTGTAGTCGTCCCGGGGCAAAGGGTAAAGAGCGGCGAGCCCATGCTGTACGTGGCGAGTCCGGATTATTCGCAACTCCGCACCAATTATCTGAAGGCCAAATCTGCCTATGCTCTAGCGCAAATGGCATATGCTCGCGCCCAGGACTTGTATCAGCACAAAGCGATCGCCGAGCAAAACCTGGAGCAGGCGGAGTCGGCCGAGGTGCAGGCGGGCGGCGATCTGACGGCGGCGCAGGCCGCATTGAAAGTGATGGGAATTGCGGATCCCGACGCCCTGGTGAAAGCTCCGCCTTCTTTTGAGGTTCCAGTGAAAGCGCCGATCAGCGGCGAGGTCGTCGAGCAGGATGTGGCTGCGGGCCAGCTCATTCAACCGGGCACCACGCAATGCTTCATGATTTCGGATACGGGCAATGTCTGGGTGCTGGTGAATGTCTATCAGAAAGACTTGCCCTATGTTCGCGTTGGCGATACCGTCACGATTCAGACGGATGCTTATCCCGACGTTTTCCACGGGCGCATCTCCTATGTGGCGGCATCGCTCGATCCGAACACGCGCACGCTGCAGGCGCGCATCGAGACCACCAATCCCGGCGAAAAACTGAAGAAGGATATGTTCGTAGTTGCAACTGTAAACGCAGGCACGATCCCCAATGCGATTGCGCTCCCCGATGCGGCTGTGCTCCGCGATAGCGAGAACCTGCCTTTTGTTTACGCTGCGGCATCTTCCAACCAGTTTGGCAAACGCCCGGTCGCGCTCGGAGAAAGCCTGAATGGGCAGACTGAAATTACCAGCGGACTGAAAGCTGGGGACAAGGTCATCGGGAATGGCAGCTTGTTCCTGCAATTTGCGAATTCGCTGCAGCGCTAGGGAGCGACGGACGTTTCACCCATCCCGCCGGACGGTGACGCTCAGTTCTCCACCAGCACTTTCGATCAAGAAGATGCAACAACTCGGCCAACGATAAGGATAGTGTCCAGCACAACCGAATGATCCACCGAATCGTCCAAGCGGCGCTGCGTCAAAGGTTCCTGGTCCTGATGCTGACCGCTTTCATCACAGTCGCGGGAATCATCTCCTTTCAGCGGATGCCCGTCGACGCCTATCCCGACCTCTCGCCTCCGCAGGTCGAAATCATTACCCAATGGCCGGATCACGCCGCCGAAGAGGTCGAACGGTTGGTCACGCTTCCGCTTGAACTCGAGATGAACGGCGTTCCTCACATGGTGGTGATGCGCTCTATCTCGCTCTATGGCCTTTCCGATCTCATTCTGACTTTCGAGGAGAGTACGGACGATTACTTTGCGCGGCAAATCGTTTTTGAAAGGCTCGCGCAAGCTACCCTCCCTACCGGAGTAACTCCGGGCCTCGCGCCCTTATTCAGCCCTAGCGGCTTGGTGTATCGCTATGTGCTGGAG
>JBAVAA010000095.1:0-9600 GCA_049585515.1 Terriglobales bacterium
GCTTAGCATGGTATCTCGATCTCGACACCAACCGCGGTCAGGAAGCTACGCCTCTGGTCGTCGATGGCGTGATGTACTCCACGAGCGCGTGGAGCAAGGTGTTCGCCGTGAACGCCGGCACTGGCCATCGGTTGTGGTCTTACGACCCGAAGGTACCGAAGGAGTGGGGAGCGAACGCCTGCTGCGACGTCGTGAATCGCGGAGTCGCGATTTGGCACGGCAAGGTTTACGTAGGAACTCTCGATGGACGACTGATTGCGCTTGATGCAGCTTCGGGCAAACCGGTCTGGGAGCAGCTGACGATCGATCCGAAATGGCGTTACACGATCACGGGCGCTCCGCGCATTGTGAAGGGAAAGGTTCTGATCGGCAATGGAGGCGCGGAGTTCGGGGTGCGCGGTTACGTTTCCGCCTATGACGCGCAGACCGGCAAACTAGTCTGGCGCTTTTACACCGTGCCGGGCGATCCGGCAAAGCCTTTCGAGCAGCCGATTCTTGAGCGGGCGGCCAAAACGTGGAGTGGTGAGTGGTGGAAGATTGGCGGCGGCGGCACCGTCTGGGACGCAATCGTTTATGATCCCGAACTCGATCTTGTGTACATCGGAGTCGGGAATGGCGGGCCGTGGAACGAAAAATATCGAAGCCCCAAAGGCGGCGAGAATCTTCTCACCTGCTCGATCGTTGCGCTCAAGCCGGACACCGGACAATATGTCTGGCACTATCAGGAGGTCCCGGCCGACGATTGGGATTACGATTCGGACGAGCAGATCATCCTGGCGGATATTCCGATCGACGGCAAAACCCGAAAGGTTCTTTTGCATGCTCCGAAGGAAGGGTTCTTCTACGTCATCGACCGCGAAACCGGGACTCTGATTTCCGCCAAGCCCTTTACGTTCGTTAATTGGGCGACAGGAGTGGACCTGAAGACCGGCCATCCGATTGAAAGCGCGACAGCACGCTATCCTCGGGGCGAAGCGGCGCCGATTGTTCCCGGGCCAGTGGGCGCGCACAGTTGGCAACCGATGTCTTACAGCCCGCTGACCGGACTCGTCTATATTCCGGTCAATGACGTCGGATTCAACTTCAAATCTTCCGACGATTTTGAGTTCAAGAATGAGTCGCCGAATTACGGAATCGATATGGTCGCTGCTGGCATGCCACAGGATCCGAAGATCAAAAAGGCGATTCTCGACAGCGTCAAAGGAAAGCTCGTAGCCTGGGACCCGATCCAGCAGAAGCAGGCGTGGGCGGTGGAGCGTCCCGGTCCATGGAATGGAGGCACATTGGCCACTGCGGGGAATCTGGTGTTTGAAGGCACTGCCGCCGGACGGTTTGAGGCTTATCGCGCAGACACGGGAGAGAAGCTTTGGTCGTTTGATGCCCAGACCGGCGTGATGGCTGGACCAGTGACTTATACAGTCAAAGGAGAACAGTACGTGGCGGTGCTCGCGGGATGGGGTGGAGTGTTTCCGCTGGCTGCCGGCGAGGTCTCGTTCAAGTCAGGACATGTGCGCAACGTCAGCCGCATGTTGGCGTTCAAAATCGGAGGAACGGCGAAGCTGCCGCCATTGCCGGCGCAGGAAACACCGCCCCTGCAACCCCCTCCCTCAACGGCGAGCGCAGCCGAAATTCGGCGCGGCGAAGCAGTGTTCCAGCGTTTTTGTTCCGGTTGCCATGGCGATGTCGCGGTCAGCGGTGGCCTGCTGCCCGATCTTCGCTATTCGGAGTTCCTGAAGAGCGATCGATGGTTCGCGATCGTGCGGGACGGGTTGCTGAAGTCCGAGGGAATGGTGGGCTTCGGAAAGGAAGTTTCGCAGGCAGATGCGGCTGCGATTCGGAGTTACGTCATCTTCCGGGCGAACCAGACTTTGAATGAGAAAAACCCGTCAGCGAATAACGGTGAGCATTGAAGACCGTGATCTTACCAATGCCGCTCCCCGCTAAACAGGCTGTCAGAAGGGCAGTTTGGACTTGTGATGAGGCCACGATTGGATTAAAGTGATGGCCGGATTCGAACTATTCGATAACGACTCGCGGAGGTGCTTGTGTATCGAAGTGACACCGTTGGAAGTCTGTTGCGGCCTGCCTATCTGAAGGAAGCGCGGGACCAGTACGCGTCTGGAAAGCTAACTGACGTTGCCTTCAAAGAGATCGAGGATCGCTCCGTTAACGAGTGCATCGAACTGCAAATCCGCGCCGGCATGGAAGTGATTACCGACGGCGAAATGAGGCGTTACGCATTTTTTGGACACCTGATTGACGCCGTCGAAGGATTCGACAAATACGGCGGATGGGCAATTCCCTTCAAAGATGAAAAAGGCGAGAAGATGGTTATGCCTCGGCCCGTGGTTGTGGGCAAACTCCGGCGCAAACGTCCGCTGTGTGCTGAAGAGTTCACCTACCTGCGCGCCCGAACCAAACATGCTTCCAAGACCACCATCATCAGCGCGCAGCAGGCGGCGGCATATTACGACAACAAGAAATCTGCCGCGGCGTATGCGAGCGTCGACGCATATCTCGCCGACCTCGTCGATATTTTGCGCGATGAGGTTGCGGAGCTGATTCGGCTGGGATGCACTTACATCCAGATCGACTCGCCGCAGTACACGGCCCTGCTCGACCCTGACTTGCGCGAAGGCTACCGGCAACGCGGCAACGATCCGGACCGGCTGCTGGACCTCTCGATTGAAATGGACAATGCCGTAATCGGCGACCATCCTGGGATCATTTTTGGACTGCACCTCTGCCGGGGCAATAATCAGAGCAGGTTTTATGCGTCTGGCGACTATGGGCCCATCACGCGCGTCTTCCGAAATACGAAGTTTCACCGCTTTTTGCTGGAGTATGACGACGCGCGTTCCGGCGGCTTTGAACCGCTGCGGCAAGTACCGGAAGATCGTACCGTCGTGCTCGGTCTGGTGAGTTCGAAGAAACCGCAGTTGGAAAGCAAGGACGAATTGAACCAGCGGATCGAGGCGGCGTCGGTCTACATTCCCTTGGAGCGGCTGGCGCTGAGTCCGCAGTGCGGGTTCGCCTCGACCATCGAAGGTAATTTAGTAACGGCAGCGGATCAGGAAGCGAAGCTGCGACTTGTCGCCGAAGTGGCACGGGAGGTCTGGGGGAAACCTGTGCCGGTGACGCGCACAGCATAACCAGACATTCGGATCGACAGCATAAATCCAGCTGGAGACCTAATATGCTAGCGCGGCATTTTCGACCAGCAAAGCAATCCCCTGCCCACCGCCGATGCAGGCTGAGGCTACGCCATAACGGCCGCCAGACTGTTTCAGCTCTCGCGCTACAGTGACGGCGAGCCTGATGCCGGTGGCTGCTAGCGGATGGCCGATGGCAATGGCTCCGCCGTTGACATTGAGTTTGGCGCGATCGAGGCCAAGTTCGCGCACGCATGAAAGCACCTGCGCTCCGAAAGCCTCGTTAATTTCGAACCGGTCAATCTGCGGCAACTTGAGGCCAGTGAACTCCAGAAGCTGTTGGATTGCTGGCACCGGAGCGATGCCCATGATCTCGGGCGGAACGCCGACGACTGCTCCCGCCACCACTCGCGCCAGCGGTTTTTTGTTGCGCTCTTTATTCTTACGTTCTATCAGGTAATCGTCCGAGGCGACCAGCGCCGCAGCCGCCCCATCGACGATTCCGGAGCTGTTCCCACCGGTTTGCACGCCGCCGAATGCGGGCTTGAGTTTGGCGAGAATTTCGACCGGGGAGGGACGAATGTGAGTGTCTTCACTCAACTTCTCGACGCCCCGCGGCAAGCGGATTCCGCGCGAGGTGTAGCCCTCCAGGTCAAATGTTTCGCTGACTACGGGCGCAATCTCCCCGCTCAGGAAGCATCTTTTTTGCGCAGCGACGGCGCGGGCGAAACTTTCGGCGGCAAATTGATCGACGTCTTCCCGAGTTATCCCATATTTTTTCGCGAGTTTCTCGGCCGTGCCACCCATGGTGAGGTTGCATGAGGGATCGAGGAGCGCCTCCCAAAGAAAATCCTTGAATTCGACTTCTCCCATGCGGAAACCGCCGCGGTGGGTGTAGGCGGCGATCGGATTGCGGGACATCGATTCCGCGCCGACGACCAAGGCGAGCGCAGCTTTGGCGAGCTTGATGGAATCGGCAGCTTGCAAAATCGCCTCAATGCCGGTGCCACACACGCGCTGCACAAGGAGGGCCGGAACTTCGACCGGAACTCCGGAATAAAGCGCGATGTGGCGCGGCAGCACATACGCATCAAATGAGGCTTGCGCCACGCAGCCCGCGACAACGGTGTCCACATCCTTCGGCGATATCTCGCTCTTGTGAAACACTGCACGCGCGGCTTTGATTCCGAGATCGGTAGGAGAGATGACGCCCAGAGCTGTATTGAATTCGATGAAGGGTGTGCGCACGCCATCGAGCAGCCAAACATTGTCGTAAGAGGAGAGCAGCGCTTTAGTGCGAGAACTCATACCGCCGCCGGTTTCCCCTCGCGGATCGGTTCGGCAGAAACGGCAAGTCGTGACATTTGCGCGGCCAGCGGAGCGGGTGGGTTCTCGTTCTGTTCGATGGTCTTCTCCGCTTTGCTGCTTCGACCAGCGACAACACCGTAGCGGGCACGATGGCGGTTGCCCCAGGCGGACATCAGCTTAAGGATCGGCTTCAGGCTTTCGCCATGGCGGGTCAGCGAATATTCCACGTGAGGCGGCACCTCGGCGTAGACTTTTCGGTGAACGATGCCATCCCGTTCCAACTCGCGCAGATGTTGGGTGAGCATTTTTTTGGTCAAGCCTGGGATAAGCCGTTGCAGTTCGCAAAATCGCCGCGTTTTGCCGTCCAGGTAGAACAAAAGCGGAGCTTTCCATTTGCCGCCGATAATGGAAGTGGTCAACTTTACCGGGCAATTCTGATGATCCATCGTTCGACCCCGCAATCCCTCTTCCCAAGCCAGACAGGTTACCGAAACGTGCCTACTAGCCAAAAAGATACTTTTGCCTAAAATAGGCTCTCGGTTTCCAAAGGATACCTGATTCGGCGGCGCCTTGGAAAGCCATGGGCAGCCTCTCCTTTCTATAGACGCCGCAATCGGGCCAACGATTCTCAAGCCCGACAAAACCCGCGAGGCGAAATCGTCATGAACAACAAGCGTCCAGTGGTCGTTTATGGCGCCAACGGATTTTCCGGGCGTCTGATTGCGGAATTCCTTCGCGAATATAACGTGCCTTTCACAGCCGCCGGCCGCAGTCTGAGCCGTCTGAACGACGTGATGAAGCTGGTACCCGGCATCGAAACGGCCGACTACGAGTGCGTGGAAACGCAGGGCTCAGTCGAAGATTTGACTCGGCTCTTTACCGGCGCAAAAGTGGTTTGCAATACCGCAGGACCGTTCATTTATAACGGCCCGCGAGTGATCGAAGCCGCGCTGAAGGCCGGCTGCCACTATTTGGATATCAGCGGAGAGCAGGCGTGGATCCGAAAGGTATCGGAGGATTGGGGACCGAAATTTGCCGAGCGAGGATTACTGGTGGCGCCGGCAACTGCGTTTATGTCGGCGGTCAGCGATGCGGCCATTCGCGTCTGCCTTGAGAATAACCGCGGCATCGACACGCTGGAAGTGCTGACGATGTTCAAAGGCAATCCGACGTTCGGCTCGACGCAAACGATTTTTGCCGTGATCCAGACCGACGCGTATTTCCTGGAGCAGAACCAATACAAGCCGTGGCCCCGGGCCACGCGTTATGACGTGGTGGTGCCGGGCTCGATTCAAACTCAGTTGGCCCTCGCGTGGGGCGGTTTCCCGCATCCGGTGTGGTACAAGGATCATCCTCAGGTCGCCAATCTACGCTCGTTCGGCGGATTGCTCGACCGTCAGATTATGGAGGGCGTGGCGGCGACGGAGAAAATGTTTGAGGAGCAGATTCGGCCACTGCCAGCCGCCGAGCAGGAGAAAAAGCTGGCGGAGATGGCGAGCGCGGTCACGGGAGCGACGCCGCCGCGCGAGAATTCGCGTGAGCACCGGACGATTGACGTAATCACAGGCCGAGGTAACACTGGTTCTGTGGAGTGTGTCGTGTTTGGCACGTGCTGCTATCGGCAAACCGGACTGTTGCAGGCGTTCGCTGCGCACCACTTGGTTCGTGAGGCACCGCGCAAAGTGGGGTTTGCGTCGGCAGCAGAGGCATTCGGTGCGCGAGCAGTTCTCGCCGTTGTGGAAGACCACGGGCTCTCCAAGGCGAAGATGTCGAACTAAAGACGTCGAGCTGAAGCAGTTTTTGCTCGGATGCGTTCTCGCCGTGAAACGCGTCCACTGCTCTTGTCATGAAGTAGCAATCCATGCGGGCGATCGATTATTTCGACAAAAGCGCGAATCTCTATCCGGACCGACCTGCGATCGTGGATGGCGACCGCAGCTATTCCTATAGCGAAGTCCGCGATTTCAGTGAACGAATCGCACGGGCCATGCGGGGGAGCGGGTTGGAGCGTGAAGAGCGAGCGGCGATTTACTCGCCGAATCATTCCGCGGTTCTATTTTGCATGTTAGGTATATTGCGGGCCGGGGCTGCGTGGGTTCCCATCAATTTTCGTAACGCCGCCGACGCGAACGTGGAGTTTCTGAACTACTCGAAAACAACGTGGTTATTCTACAGCAGCCACTTTCAGGACCAGGTTGACGAGATTCGCAAGCGGGTTCAAAGTATCCGCCACTTTATTTGCATTGATGGGCTAGCATCGGATGGTCCAGCATCGGCCGATACTTCGCTCCTCGCATTTATGGAGCGGCAGGGCGACTCCGCCGATCGTGACTGGGCCGACGAATACGGCAACCTTGACCAGATCATGGGACTGGTTCCCACCGGTGGCACTACCGGCCCGGCGCGTGGGGTTCGGGTGACCAACCTTGCCTGGGGCACGATGACCGAATTGGCCATGCGATATTGGAAGTCGGACGTTGCCAATCCCGTGTGCCTCTGTACCGCGCCCTTGTCACACGCCGCAGCACCGGTTGCGTTTTCGATACTCGCAATGGGTGGGACGAACGTTGTGCTGCCGGGCTTCGACGCGGGACAGGTTCTGCGCGCGATCGAACATCACCGCGTGACCCACATGTTTCTTCCTCCTACGGCGTTCTACTCATTGCTTGCTCATCCGGAAGTTGGAAAATCCAACTGCTCGAGTCTGCGCGTTTTTCTGCTGGCAGGGTCTCCCGTGTCGCCCGACAAGTTGAAGCAGGGAGTTGAGGTTTTTGGGCCGTGCATGTGCCAGTCGTATGGTCAGACGGAAGCGCCGATGATTCTTACATTTCTGGACGCACGCACGGTGGCCGCGGCCGCGGCGGGAGATCATCCGGACCGTTTGCGCAGTTGCGGGCAGCCAACTGCGGCGGTGCGGGTTGCCATCATGGATGACGACGGTCGCATTCTGCCGGCGGGCGAAGCGGGAGAGATCGTTGCGCGGGGAACGCTCGTCAGCGGCGGTTACTTCAACCTTCCAGAAGCGACTGCGGAAATCCGGCGCTACGGCTGGCACCACACCGGAGACGTGGGGTACATGGATGAAGATGGGTATCTCTACATTGTGGACCGCAAGAAGGACATGATCATCAGCGGCGGCTTCAATGTGTATTGCACGGAGGTTGAGGCCGGCATCATGGCGCTGCCGCAGGTGCTGGAGTGCGCTGTGATTGGCGTGCCGGATGAAAAATGGGGCGAGGCAGTGAAAGCGATTGTGGTCTGCAGGCCGGGCGAGTCGCTGACGGAGAGCGACGTGCTTGTGCACTGCAAAACGAAGCTGGGGAGCGTGAAGTCGCCAAAGTCGGTAGAGTTTTGGGCGGAGATTCCGAAGACTCCGGCGGGCAAACTGGATCGCAAAACGATGCGGAAACCGTATTGGACGGGCGCGGAGCGCGAGGTACATTGAGCTACATCAGGGAGGCGATGCCATCGTTACCACGTTGAAGGTTCCGAAGACGGGCGGGATTCCGACGACGAAGGCCAGTGTGCTCCGCTGGCTGAAACGGGAAGGCGATCCGGTGCAAGCGGGTGAAGCGCTAGTGGAGTTGGAGACAGAGAAGGTGAGCTACGAATTGGAATCACCGGTCGCGGGAACATTGTTGAAGATTCTTGCCGAAGAGAGCGCGCAGGTTCCAGTTGGCGGGAAGTTGTGCCACATTGGCCAGGACGGCGATTCTGCCCCGACAGATACCGCGGCGACAAAGGAGTGATGCGATGACGAACAAAGAAAATGCCGGGAAGGATCGGGCTGCGGAGAGACGGATTGGAAATGACCGCCTGATCTGGATGTACACGCAGATGGCGCGAATCCGCGAGTTCGAGGAACACGTGAAGCGCACGTTTCTCGAGCACCCGGGCGCGATGCGCGGGCACACGCATCTGGCCGACGGCGCGGAGGCTTCGATCGTCGGGGCGCTGGCGACGCGCAATCCCACGGATTTTGTGATGCCCACGTATCGCTGCCATGGGCAGCCGATTGTGCTGGGCACTCCGCCGCGAAGGATGATGGCGGAACTCTATGGGCGGAAAGACGGGCTGTGCAAGGGATTTGGCGGGTCGATGCACCTGGCCGATCCCGAACGCCACTTTCCGGGCACGTCGGGGATTGTGGGCCAAAGCATTGCGCATGCAGCGGGGGCGGCATTGACGGCGCAAGTGAAGAAAACCGGCCAAATCGTTTATTGCTTTTTCGGCGATGGAGCGAGCAAGCAGGGAGCGTTCTTTGAAACGCTGAATATGGCGGCGGTCTGGAAGCTTCCGGTTATTTTTATTCTGGAAAACAATGAGTAACAGGCTTACACACATGTGAAGCTCGAAGACGCGAACGCGCAGGCGGGAGCTCCGCTGTCGAAAAAGGCGGAGGCATTCAGCATTCCCGGCGTGACCGTGGATGGGAAAGACCCGCTGGCCGTATATGACGTGGTAGGGGAAGCGGCGGAGCGGGCCCGGGCGGGAGGGGGACCGAGTTTGATCGAATCGAAGTTTTATCGGCTGAGCGCGCACGGCAATGCGATCACTGTGCCGCCGGTACCGACGCAGTTTCCAGAACATGAGGCGATCGGTGTCTACGGCAACAAGGAGGAGTACAAGGCAGCAAAGGAAAAGGATCCGCTGACACTTTTCCGCGCACACGTGCTGCGCAATTCGGTCGCCACGGAAGAAGAACTCAAACGGATTGAGGGCGACGCGCGTGCGGAGATGGATGAGGCGGTTCGGTTTGCGCTCGCCAGCCCGCTGCCTGCGCCTGAGGAAGCAACCAAGTACGTCTACGCATAGGAGAATCGTATGCCCCGGGAAATGATGTACGGAGAAGCGATGTCGACGGCGATTGCCGAAGAAATGCAGCGCGATGGCAACGTGATTTTTTACGGCCAGAACATGGCGATGACGGAGCGCGATCCGATGCTGAAGAAGTTTGGCCCCGGACGAGTGCGCCTTGCGCCGATCTCTGAAACTGCCGAGATCGGCATTGCGGTAGGCGCGGCGATCACCGGGCTGCGGCCAATCGTCGAACTGTGGATGAGCGAGTTCATGCTGGTGGCGATGGATCAGATATTGAATGAGGCTCCGCGGTTGCGCTACATGTCGGGCGGACAAGTGA
>JBAVAA010000096.1:0-2250 GCA_049585515.1 Terriglobales bacterium
CATGAATTTCAGGGCGCCCACGATCGCCGGCGCTCAGCATTCGTCAAATAATATCCCAATTGATGGAGCCGTTCACGCGTTCTACGACGGGCCGCAAAACAGTATCAGCTTCCGCCAAACCGCTCTCCGCATCTCTTCGGCAACGGTTACCGCGCAGGGAGAGGCAAGCAATCATTCGAATTTGCGGATTCAGGCCACGGCCAGCGACCTGCATCAGTTGGCAACATTGATTTCAGCGGTCAGCAGTAATCACAATGCTCCAATGGAGATCACCGGATCCGCATCTGCGACCGCCATAGTTCGTGGCCCGATACGACGCCCGGTGTTGACCGGCCAATTCAACGCAGAAAAACTCCAGGTCGAAGGCAGCCAGTGGAACACCGCTACCTTCAAATTCCGGGCAAGTTCGTCGGGGCTTGAGCTGCAGAACGCTGTTCTCGTGAGCGCGCATCAGGGTAAGGCGTCGCTGAACATTACCGTCGGATTGCGGAACTGGTCTTATCTTCCTTCCAGCCCCGTCGCCGGCATTGTGTCGGCCCAACGTCTGGCAATCGTCGATTTGCAACATCTGGCGAACCTGCATTATCCCGTATCCGGCGACCTGTCCGCGGACATTTCATTCCGCGGATCGCAACTTAATCCAGCAGGAAACGGCACCGCCAGAATCGACAATGCTCGCGCGTACGGAGAGCCGTTCCAACATCTTTCAGCCAAGTTCAGCGCCGACCTCAACTCCCTGAACTCCACCATCGACGTCAGTCTGCCCGCGGGGTCGGCGAATGGCAGTGTGTCCTACACCCCGAAAACCAAGGCGTTCACCGTCCGACTGAATGCTCCGTCCATCACCCTGCAGAAGCTTCAGACAGTGCAGGAAAAGAATATTGGAATCTCCGGAACCCTCACAATCTCGGCGCGCGGGGAAGGGACACTGGACGACCCGCAACTTACCGCGTCGATTGCGGTGCCTCAGTTGCAGGTTCGCGATAAATCAATTTCGCAACTAAAAGGAGAACTCCAGGTCGCGAACCGGCGAGCCAATCTGACATTCGATTCCAACGTGGCGCAGGCTGCAATTCATTCCCATGCGGTCGTCAACCTTAGCGGCGACTATTACGCCGAGGCCGAGATTGATACTGCGAGTGTTCCACTCGATCCCCTGCTGGCAATGTACGTAACCAATTTGCCGCAGGGCTTTCACGGCGAAACGGAATTACACGCCACGCTGAAAGGTCCGCTGAAAGACAAATCGCAAATCGAGGCGCATCTCACGATCCCCACTCTGAAAGCATCGTATCAAGCACCGCGGAGTCAATCGTTGGAAATCGGCGCTGTCAGCCCGATTCGGGCGGACTATGCTCATTCCGTAATCACGCTGCAGCCCGCGGAAATTCGCGGCACCGGCAGCTCTCTTCGCGTGCAGGGCAGCATCCCGCTCGATGGCAGCTCGACGCCGACCCTCAGCGCGAAGGGGTCGATAGACTTTCGCCTTGTGCGCGTTTTCGAATCCGACGCGCGAAGCTCTGGAATTCTCTCGCTGGACATTCACGCTGCCGGGACAGCAAGGAGCCCGTCCCTGCAAGGGCAGTTGCATCTTCAAAACATTGCTTTTTCCACGCCCACCGCTCCGCTTGGCGTTCAAGATATGAACGGAACCCTCGATATAAGTGATAGCGCCATGCGGATTTCCAGCTTGGCCGGCGAGGTGGG
Source organism: Terriglobales bacterium (assembly GCA_049585515.1). GTDB lineage: Bacteria > Acidobacteriota > Terriglobia > Terriglobales > Acidobacteriaceae > Acidiflorens. The sequence continues at coordinate 1,708 of JBAVAA010000096.1, forward strand.
AGGCGGCCAAGTGTCTTTCGGCGGCTCGGTTTCTTACCGGCCTTCCTTGCAATTCAACCTCACCATGCAAGGCCAATCGATCCGCTTGTTGTATCCAGACGGGATGCGAACTCTCCTCGACGGCAATCTGGTTCTGAGCGGGACGAAAGAGGCTTCGACGTTGAACGGCCGCATCCTCATCGACAGCCTCTCGTTTACACCGGATTTTGATCTGGCAAAATTCGCCAATCAATTCAGCGGTAGCACGGTTCCCGCTGAGCCTGGAACAGCCGATAACATTCGGCTTGCCGTGTCCGTGCAGTCGAAGGGCAAACTGAACGCGAACAGTTCGCTACTTTCCCTGACGGGACAAGCGAACCTGCAAGTGATCGGTACCGCTGCCAATCCCGTGATCATCGGCCGCGCCGATCTGACCTCAGGGGAACTTTTCTACCGCAATGTCCGATATCAGCTCGAACGCGGAATCATCACTTTCGACAATCCCAATCAAACCGAACCCATGATGAACGTCTCCGCCAGCACAACCGTCGAGCAGTACAACCT
>JBAVAA010000097.1:0-5927 GCA_049585515.1 Terriglobales bacterium
ATCACACGCAATGAAAGATTGCGCGACGCCGCCGAGGCAGGCGTCCTGAGTGACATCGACTCCGGCTATGCCACGCTCGACAGCACCCTGATTCTCCTGCGGCCCTACAAGGCCAAGTACCTTCAGCAATCCGTCAATGTGCGCGACGCGGTTGCCTTCGCCTATCAGCATGGTGGCGCGTCGCTGCTGGATTTTTTAAACGTTCAGAGCGAATACCGCAACGTGCAACTTGGCTACGTCAATCTGGTTGGTGCCTACTTGAGCGCCGCCAATCAGCTCAATCTGTCCGTGGGTCGCGAGGTGTTGCAATGAAGAAAAGAAACAAAATACTGCTTCGTGCTGCCGCAATCGGTGGCGCGTTGCTTCTCGCTGGAATGGGTGTGTCGTGCTCAGGGGATCCTAAGGCGGCTCCCACCAAGGCTGAGGTCACGCTCGATCCCAACCTTTACACCGTTGAGCGTCCTGATCTCTTTAAGCTGGCCACGGTGGAGACCCGGGAGCTGCCGACCATCCTGAATGCCAATGGCAGCGTCACTCCTGACATCAACAGCACGATCCACGTTACTTCGCAGGGTTCCGGGCGCGTCGTCGAGCTTAAAGTGCGGCTTGGGGACTACGTGAAGAAGGGCCAGTTCCTGCTCTCCATTCGCAGCGCTGATTTGGCGGGGGCGTTTTCCGACTACCAGAAGGCGGCCGCCGACGAGCGCTTGGCGATGAAAGCCCTCGACCGGGCCCAGTTGCTCTACTCACACGGAGCCCTGGCGGAAAAAGACTTGCAGCAAGCGGAAGACACTGAAGAGAAAGCCAAGGTGGATGTGCGGAATACGGAGCAGCACGTTCGGCTGCTAGGGAGCGATCCAGGTCATCCCAGTGCGACGATCGAACTCCGCGCCCCGGTCTCGGGGACGATCGTCGAGCAGAATATCTCGGGCTTCGAAGGCATCAAGAGCCTCGACAATAGTCCCAACCTCTTTACCATCGCCGACCTCACCCAGGTGTGGGTGCTGTGTGATGTTTACGAGAACGATCTAGGTGAGGTGCACTTGGGCGACACGGCCGAGATTCGGCTGAATGCCTATCCCGACAAAATTTACCATGGCAAAATTGCCGACATTTCCCGCGTCCTCGATCCGGCTACGCGCGGGGCCAAGGTGCGCATCGTGTTGCCGAATGGCGACGCGTCATTGCGTCCCGGCATGTTTGCCGTGGCCACATTCCGGTCGCGCAAGTCGCAATCCCGCGTCGTGGTCCCCTCGACAGCACTGATCCGCCTGCAAGACAAGGATTGGGCGTTCCGAAAGGAAGGACCGCAGCGCTTTCGCCGCGTCGAAGTGCGCACGTTGGGTGGAATCGCTGACGGCATGCAGCCAATCGAGCTGTTGCAGAACAAGGACGGGCTCAAAACCGGAGATGAGATTGTGGCCAACGCGCTGGAGTTTTCCTCGGCCATTGCGGAGCAGGGCAAATGATTCGATATCTCATTGACTTCGCCCTGCGCAACCGCATCCTGGTGCTGAGTGTGGCGGTCGTGCTCTTTGTGTGGGGAGTCATCTCTTTCCATAATCTGCCAATAGAAGCTTACCCCGACGTTGCCGATACCTATGCGCAGGTCATTACCCAATGGCCTGGGCACGCGGCGGAGGAAGTCGAGCAGAAGATTACGGTTCCGCTCGAAGTGATCTTAAACGGCGTCGCTCATATGACCCACCTGCGATCTACCTCGCTGGCGGGGCTATCAGTGATCACGATCATCTATGACGACCAGACGACCACGTTCAATGCTCGGCAGGAAGTGCTGGATCGGTTGCAGTTGGCCACCCTGCCCACCGGCGTGAATCCCGGCCTAGGGCCGGACTACAGTCCGACGGGCCAAATCATGTTCTACACGCTGCAGAGCACGAATCCGAAGTATGACGTGATGGAACTGAAAACGTTGAACGAATGGTACGTCGTGAACCAACTGAAAACGGTGCCCAACGTGGTGGACGTGAACCCGTTTGGCGGGCCGACGCGCGAATACCAGGTGCAGATTGATCCGGGGAAACTGGTTGCCTATGGATTTTCACTCAGTCAGGTTGAGCAGGCCCTCGCTGCCAACAACACCAATGCTGGCGGAGGCTTCATTGAACGGGGCGAGCAGGCATTGAATGTGCGTGCCATAGGCTTAATGCAAACCACTGACGACATTGCCGCGACGGTTGTGAAGGTGCAGAATGGCACCCCAGTTCGTGTGCGCGACTTGGCGGTGGTAACGCAGGCGCCCAAGGTGCGCTTGGGCCAACTCGGCAAGACGATTCGCCATCAAGACGGAACCGTAATCAACGATGACGACGTAGTGGAAGGCATCGTTCTTTTGCGCAAGGGCGCTGAAGCCGATGCGACGCTCGATGCACTGCACCAGAAGATTGTCCAGTTGAATGAACACCAACTGCCCGCAGGCGTAAAGCTCGTTCCACACCTCGACCGCAGCGACCTGGTCCACTACACGACACGTACAGTGCTCCGCAATCTGACCGATGGCGTGCTGCTGGTCACGCTTGTCTTGTTTCTGTTCCTGGGCAATGTGCGCAGTGCACTGATCGTAACCATCACGATTCCTTTCGCATTGCTCTTTGCGGCAATTCTGCTGGATCTCAGTCACATTCCCGCGAACCTGCTCTCGCTGGGTGCGCTGGATTTCGGCATGGTCGTAGATGGTTCGGTGGTGATGGTTGAGAACATTCTGCGCCACGCCGAGTACGGCCGCGGCAAGAAGACATTTCTGGAGATGATCGGGACGGCGGCACACGAGGTACAAAGACCTGTTTTCTTTGCCCGCATCATCATTATCGTTTCCTATCTGCCGATCTTTACCCTTCAGCGCGTGGAAGGGCGCCTGTTCCGGCCGATGGCGTGGACAGTGGCGTTTGCCCTATTGGGAGCGTTGCTGTTTGCGCTCTTGATTGCGCCCGTGCTGTGCACGCTGCTGTTCAAAGACGAGATCAGGGAATGGCGCAACCCCGTATTCCACTGGCTACAGGAACACTACGGCCGTCAACTTGAGTGGTGCTTCGACCACATGAAACTCACTTTGGGGCTGGGAATCGCCGCACTCGCGGTGATGCTGTTTCTAGGTTTCGGTGGGGTGATCGGCTCTGAGTTCCTGCCTCACCTGGATGAAGGTGCGATTTGGGTGCGCGGAACACTCGCTCCCAGCACTGGCCCAACAACGGGCATTGCCTTGGCTAAGAATGCACGGCGAACCCTGGCCAATTTTCCTGAAGTCACGCAAGTGGTCAGCCAGGTAGGGCGGCCCGATGATGGCAGCGATGCCAGCGGCTTCTACAACACGGAATTCTTTGTTGATCTGCTGCCGCGTTCGAAGTGGCGCTCGGAGTTTAGGACAAAGGACGATCTCATCGCCGCGATGGATAAGGATCTGAGCAGATTTCCGGGCGTGGACTGGAATTTTTCCCAGCCGATTTCCGACAACGTCGAGGAAGCCGTCAGCGGCGTCAAGGGCGAACTGGCGGTGAAACTTTTCGGGACCGACTTGAAAATCCTGGAAGCCAAAGCAAGCGAGATTCAGGCCGTGATGAGCAGGATTCCGGGCGTGGCCGATTTGGGCACGTTTCAAGTACGCGGCCAGCCGAATGTGAATTTGGCCGTCGACCGCGCCGCCGCGGACCGGTTTGGAATCAACGTCAGTGACGTGCAGGACGCGGTGGAGACCGCCGTCGGCGGAAAGGCCGTAAGCCAAATCCTGATCGGCGAACAGCGTTACGACTTGACCGTCCGCTACCAGGCGCCGTTTCGCAGGACGGTGGAAGATATCGCCAAGATTAGAATCCTGGCACCTTCGGGTGAGCGTGTGTCCCTGGGCCAGGTGTGCCAGATCAAACTGGAGGACGGCGCGTCAAACATTTATCGCGAAGGAAACTCACGCTACGTCGCCATCAAGTACAGCGTTCGGGGACGCGACCTGGGCAGCACCGTTCGCCAAGCAATCGAGGACGTGCGGCAAAAAGTGCACTTGGACGAAGGCTATCATCTCGACTGGACAGGCGAATATGAGAGCCAACAGCGCGCCAACCGCCGCCTTGCCGTGATCGTGCCCATCACTCTCCTGCTCATGTCATTCATCCTTTACTCTGCTTTCGATTCGTGGAAATGGGTCGGCCTCATTCTCGCGGTCGTTGGACTGTCGCCTCTCGGCGGCTTTCTCAGCCTGCTGCTCACCGGCACACATTTCTCGGTGTCATCCGGCTTGGGGTTCCTGGCTCTTATCGGTGTCTCGGTCGAGATCGGGGTCATCATGGTGGAGTACATCAACCAGCTCCGCACGCGCGGCATGAACCCGCGCGAAGCGGCCAAGGAAGGCGCATTGTTGCGCCTTCGCCCCATCATGATGACCATGCTGGTGGCCATCCTGGGTCTTCTACCCGCAGCCATGTCGCACGACATCGGTTCCGACTCGCAACGGCCATTCGCGATCGTGATCGTCGGCGGGCTAATCGTCGAACTTTTCATCAGCGTGGTGTTGTTGCCCACGCTCTATGTCTTTTGGGCGCGAAAAGACGATAAGCTACCTCCGCCAGAAATCACCTTTATTGAGGACGGAGAACATGTTGATTAATAGGCGCGGGTCCGCGCTCAAACCAGTGCCATACATCACACTTCACCTAAACAGAGCGGGCGGGGACTCTGACGTGAAGTTACGCTCGGTCAACTCAGCTCAGCTCAGCACCCGCGCGCCAACGTTTATGCACAATCAACGAGAACTCAACTCCACGCCCAGCACGCCCAAACGAATTTAACGCTCATTTGCATGTTCACGTTCACATTTACTTTTCAGTAATGGGGCGCGATTTGAGGATCACGTCCCTCCTCCCTCCGTTTCATTGACCTCCCTGTCTCGCCCTCGTAAGATTGTGCGCTAAGTCTAATGATCGGTAAAACCATCTCGCATTACCGCGTCATCGAGCAACTCGGCGGCGGCGGCATGGGCGTGGTGTATAAGGCCGAGGACACTCGGCTGCATCGTTTTGTTGCGCTCAAATTCCTTCCCGACGAAGTGGCTCGCGATCCTAAGGCGCTGGCCCGTTTTCAGCGCGAGGCGCAAGCCGCTTCCGCACTCAACCATCCCAACATCTGCACGATTTACGACATTGGCGAGCAGGACGGGCAGGCGTTTATTGCCATGGAGTATCTGGAGGGCGTGACGCTGAAGTATCGTATCGCCGGAAAGCCGATTGAGACCGACATCCTGCTCAGCCTGGGAATTGAGATTGCCGACGCGCTCGACGCGGCGCACGCTGAAGGCATTGTCCATCGGGATATCAAGCCGGCCAATATCTTTGTGACCAAACGCGGGCGGGCCAAGGTTCTGGATTTCGGCTTGGCCAAGGTGGCAGTGGCAATGTCGCCGACCGGCGGCCGCGCGGAGAACGCTGACGGCAAAGCCGAAGCCACGGTGACCGGAAGCGATGAGCACCTTACCAGTCCCGGAGCGGCTTTGGGAACGGTGGCTTACATGTCACCGGAACAGGTGCGGGCCAAGGAACTCGACGCGCGCACGGATCTGTTTTCGTTCGGCGCCGTGCTCTACCAGATGGCAACGGGCACGCTGCCTTTCCGCGGCGAGAGTTCGGGCGTGATCTTCCATGCGATTCTGGATCGCGATCCGCTGCCGCCGGTGCGGCTGAATCCCGACTTGCCGCCGAAGCTGGAAGACGTCATCACCAAGGCTCTGGAGAAAGACCGCAATCTTCGCTATCAGAGCGCGGCCGAGATGCGCACGGACCTGCAGCGGCTGAAGCGGGACACGGAATCTGGCCGAAGATTCACCGATGACGCGCAGTTTGCATCGCCGGATTCTTCCCACCAATTGGGCGCTGGAAGCTCGGCTTTTCAGGTGGGCAGGAAAAGTGACACAGCAAAACCGGCAT
>JBAVAA010000098.1:0-3366 GCA_049585515.1 Terriglobales bacterium
GGCGGCTTTCTTCTTGGTTGCCATTAAGTGTTTCCTCCGTTCGAACGATTTGTTCTCCCAAGGTTCTCGACAGGGCACCTTGATGCCCAGGCTACTCAACTTCTAGTATGAGCAGCTCTCCTACCCCAAGATATTGCCACTAGTATGTGAATTGTCAACAAGTATTTCGCTTTAGCGGATGATTTTGGCGGCATGCGTGCTCGGTCGGCTGGCGGCGCGCCGGCCGAAAATTTCTCTTCCCCACACACCATCCAGGTCCGACGCCCCATAAAGCGCGGATTGCTGTGCGATAATCGCGGAAGAAAATCTATGTCAGATCACAAAGTCTTCTGCGCAAAATTAAAGCAGGAATTGCCCGGCCTCCCCGAGCCTCCGTTCGACAGCGACTTGGGAAAAAAAATCTATGAAAATGTGTCGCAACAGGCATGGGGCCAGTGGATGGAACACTGCAAGATGCTGCTGAACGAATATCGCCTCAACCCAGCGCGCAAGCAGGATCAGGAAGTCATCGTGAAGCAGATGGAGCAGTTCTTCTTCGGCGAAGGCTCTGCCCGTCCCGCCGAATACGTTCCTCCGTCGCACTAAAAGAGCCGGAGCGAAGAACACGGCCCAGTGGCCTTCGCGACCGGCAGCGGGACTCGTCAGGCACGCCAAAGACGCATTACTATCCAGTTACCCCTTGCTCTCCAATCAGTTCCCAATTCATCACCTAGTAACACGAATCGGCGACAATAAGAGTCGTGGCTTCGCCTGTTTATGACACGCTGATCCTCTCGGATCTGTACCTCGGCGCGGACATGAGCCGCGCCCGCGAGGCGTTGTGCGTTCTCCGGGAAAACCAATATCACCGTTTAATTCTCCTCGGCGATATTTTCGCCGACCTCAATTTCGGGCGCCTGAAAAAAGAGCACTGGAAATTTCTCGGTTTTATTCGCAAGCTCTCGAACCCCAAGCGCAATGTCGAAGTGGTCTGGGTAGAAGGCAACCACGACCATGGCTTGACGGAAATCATGTCGCACCTGGTGGGCGTCCGCGTGTACCAGGAATATCAATGGGAATATCAGGGCCTGCGCCACATCGCCGTGCATGGCCATCAGTACGACGGATTTGTGGTAAGTAATGTCCATGTCAGCTATCTGATCGGGACGCTGCTCTATTTGCAGATGCAGAAGTGGGATTCGAAAAACAAGACGGTGACGCGTTTCCTTGACCGCCTTGGCACGCGCTGGCAGCGCTTGTCCGAGAAGGTCGCCAACGGCGCCCTGGCCCATGCCCGCCACCATCGCGCGGCACGCATCTTTTGCGGCCATACCCACGCCGCCATGCACCAGCGTGACAATGAACACGGCGTCGATTACTACAATTGTGGAGCCTGGATCGACGCGCGCCCTACCTACATCACAGTCGGCGAAGACGGAGTTCAAATCCATGAATACGTCGAGCCGCCAGACGATCTCCATGCTGCCGAGCCAACTCCGGCCGAGTTCGAAGCCGAGTTTGCCGACGAAACGGGCCTGCTCGAAGATGGCGAATACGAGGGTGTGGCAACCTGACTTTGGTTGCGCCGACAAGAAGAACTTTGAAAAAATGATCTTGTCACAAGCGAGGCACTCTAAATCTTGCGCAAACTGACTATCGTTTTCCACCACGCCGGCGGAGGACATCGCAGCGCAGCCGAAGCGCTTAAAGCTACACTCACCGCCCAGGAACATCCCTGGGACATCAGTCTGCTCGACATTCAGGAATTGCTCGATCCGCTCGACCTTATTCGCCGCGCTACCGGTCTGCGCATTCAGGACACCTATAACCTCATCCTCCGCAGAGGCTGGACACGCTTCACGCCGCAACTTCTCCTCATTCTGCAAGGCACCATCCGCCTTTACCATTCTCCGATCGTGAAAGCGCTCCGAACTTACTGGGCGCAACATCCCGCAGACCTGGTGCTCTCTGTAATTCCGCACTTCAATCGCGAGATCGCCGGCAGCCTTCGCCCGATTGATACGAAAACGCCCACCACAAGAACACCTTTCGTCACTCTAATCACGGATTTGGCAGATTATCCGCCGCACTTCTGGATCGAGAGGGAATCGGAATTCATCATCGCCGGTACGAGTCGCGCACGGCAACAAGCGTTAACTATGGGCCACGCCGCAGACCACGTCTTCCTGACATCGGGAATGATCCTGAAACCGAAATTCTACGAAAAGACTCACGTCGATTGTGTCGCCGAACGCACGCGCCTCGGCCTGAAACCCGATTGTCCAACCGGCATCGTGTTATTCGGAGGCCACGGCTCCCAGGTGATGGTCGACATCACAAAAAAACTCAACGACGCTGCTAGCGGAGTGCAGCTAATCCTGATTTGCGGGCACAACCAAAAGCTCGCCGCTCGGCTCAAGAGCCTGCAGACCAGAAAACCAATCGCCGTCGTTGGATTTGCCCAAAATGTCGAGTACTACATGGCCTTGGCCGACTTCTTCATTGGAAAGCCGGGCCCCGGATCGATCAGCGAGGCGCTGCAATTCCACTTGCCGGTCATTGTGGAATGTAATTCCAAGACCCTGCCGCAAGAGCGCTACAACGCGGAATGGGTAACCGAGAATGGATACGGAATTGTCGTAACAAGTTTCAAACAAATCGCGCCCGCGGTGCAACGTTTGCTCGACAGCGCGACTTTCAATGATTTTCGTTTGAAGGTCAGCGAATACTCCAATCGAGCGCTGTTTGAAGTTCCTGTAATCCTGGAAGAATGCGCGGACCGCGCCGCCACGCAGTTGCAAACGGTTTGATTTACGTAGGGACAGCCGCCCTCGGCTGTCCAACGCAAACGCGGTTCGAACACAAGCGGGATCAATTCTTACGAGTCGGCGAGGAATTCATACTCATCGATAACGGCTGCCACCGCCATCTTGGTGGCGGGACCTCCGCCTTCGACTCGCACCACGCGACCTTTGCAGCGCACCCGAATGCTTTCGGTAAGCGTGATCTCGGGCGGCAGGGTGAGCGTGAAATTGATTGCCGATCCGGCCTGGATAGCCGAATCGACATAAAAGCAGATCCCGCGCGCGCTGACGTCGCGGGTCTGCGCCGCGTGCTCCTGCTCCTCTTGCCCGTAACGGACGGTTACCGGCAGACGCAGCGCGAACCGGCGCGTGGCCCGCTTATCCTTATCCTTGTCCTTTTCGTGGTCCAGGTGCGTCTCGGGCATTCAACCTCCGCGGAAGCAAGAGTCCAAAGTTCCAAAGTCGCAAAGAACTTCCCAGAAATCGCTTGTAAGCATGGCAATTAGCGGCAGGACTGTCAAGGACAAGGTTTCAAGGGTGGTGGTGCAGTTTGAATCGGTTTTGAAAGGGCACGGCTTCAGCC
>JBAVAA010000099.1:0-2443 GCA_049585515.1 Terriglobales bacterium
GCACTGCCTTCTTGTAGGCCTCGAAAAACAATCCATCCTTACTCTTGAAGTGTTGGAATACCGATCCTTTGGCGATACCTAGTTGCGCCGCAATATCTTCGACCCGCGCCGCGCTATATCCACGCTCAGCAAAATGCCGGATGGCTACCTCCACAATCCGTGCCCGCTTGGCCTCCGAGCGCGGACGCGGCTTTCCATCCCTCCTCATCTGTGTTGGCTTTGCGAGACTGCTTGTAATTCCTTCCATGGCCCCACTCCTCCCGGGTTCTTTGACCTGCGGTCAACGAAAGATACAGTAGTCAGAAACGAATTTTCAACCGCTTTCTGCTTAGACTATTATTTACCTTTTCGATCTGGGATGTTTCCCGTTTTGACCATCGGTCAGCGGTGGATTTAGGCTTACGGTACGCTGGCGGGCGCCGTTGGCAGTAACACGAAATATGGAGCCACGCGGCGACGACTTTAAGCGAAGAAGAAGGAGATTCAAAATGTCCGAAACAGCTCAGCAATACACCCAGCGGATCCTGTCCAATGCCCAGGGGCAAGACCCAATCAAAGTTCAGTCGGCTACTAACAGAAAACTAGCTCGCTTGATCAAAGGCGTTCCCAAGTCAAAACTTCGCAAGCGCCCGGCTCCCGATCAATGGTCGATTGCTGAGATTCTGGCCCATCTCGCGGACGTCGAAATCGTAATCGGCTGGCGGATGCGGTCTATCCTTGGAGCTCCCGGAACGCCGGTGCAGGCATACGATCAGAACGCATGGGTCATTTCCGGACACTATGAGAAACGCGATCCCGGCAAATCCATCGAACTGCAGCGCGTGATGCGTGAAGCAAACCTCGCGCTTCTGAAATCGCTTTCGCCCATTCAGTGGAAACAGTTCGGACAGCATGCCGAGCGAGGAGAGGAATCGATCGAACACATCGTCCGCATGGTTGCCGGACATGACATCAATCACATTCGTCAAATCGAGCGCATCGTCAGGTCAACAAAATAAGTCTTGGGTCTGAGGGTGAACATAAGGCAGGACTTGAGGGGAATTGAACGGATCTTGGCTAAGGGACATTGACCGTCACCGTGGCACTCGTCCGCCCATACTGATTTGTGGCATAAAGGGTATAGGTGGTAGTCGCGCCCGGCTTCACTGTCACGCTGGTTCCGCGAACGGCGCCTACTGCTGGAGACACGATAGCGTATTGCGTATTGGTCGCGCTCCAGGCGAGTGTGATGCTGCCCCCTGCGCTGTCGTGAGTGGGGGTCGCAGTAAAGCTTCCGATGACCGGAGCCGCTCCGGCTGGGATGTTCGCATTTGTGTATACGGGATTCATTTGCACAACCTCAAACGCGGCAGCAGGCACGGTTTTGAGCGAATCCAGATCGGAGCCCCAACGGCTATCGGAAGCGCCGGTTACATACAACGCGCTTCCATTATCGGCCAGAATCAAGCCGTACTTTTTCATTGCCATCAAAATTACCTGCATTGCCGCGGAGAAACCCGAAATGTCATAACTCGATTTCAATCGCAAGCGCATGCCCATGGGCGGGGCGCTTGGGTCGCTCGAAGTTGCCGCCCAGTGTGACGCGGGCGGAGTAAACGCCGCGCTGGTTTTCGGCAGCGTGAACCGGAAGGCGTGCTGGATTTTCCCCGATGCTACTTCGTCATATCGCACCAGTCCGGGGAAGATGGGCAATCCTGCTGCATCGGCAGAGGTCCAGGTATAGGGCCGCTGCGCATTGCCGGTGCCGAGCAGGTCCCACACCGCGGTTGAATCGGCATTCCAGCTTCCGTCGCCGTTTACTGACGAGTTATACATTTCGTAGAGAAAGCAATTGCAGTTGTCGAGCGCCAGCACGTGCCGGTCTCCGTTGCTAGCCGACCCGCCTTCGACCGGAGCGTTCGCAGGCACTGGCATGGGTCCGGGATCGCTTTCGCCGCCGTAGGCGCCAAGGTCCACCTTTACCAGCGCCTGGCTGCCGTTGACCACAACATAAGGAATGCCGTAAGTGGGATCGGTACCGAAATCGGGATGAATGTTTACCGTTCCTACCCAGTTACTCATGATGGTCGCGGAGTTGGGATCGACTGCTGCGGAAGAGATGTCCGTATTCCACAAACTGCTGCTGGTAAACGGAACAAAGCCACCCAAACTGGCTAGTTGCCCGGTATTCATCACGCTGCAGGCCAGGTTTCCGCCGATGGGATCGGGCGGATCAGTCGGCGTGGTCGGATGAGCAGTGCCTCCGCAGCCAGCGAAAAGCAGTGTCAGGAGCAAACCAAAGCCGGAAGTGAAGTGCAGGGATGGATGTAACTGCCTAAATGAAGAAGATCGGGGGACCATGGCATGACGATTGTGCTCTCCGCTTCACAAGTGGAAAAGAGAACCTGCGGCCATGTCCAGACGACCAGTGCCCCCGCATACCGCAAGCCGAGTTGATCTAAGA
>JBAVAA010000100.1:0-2737 GCA_049585515.1 Terriglobales bacterium
ATCACAAACAACAGGCCAAACAGAAGATCGACAGCGCCAAACGTGAGATCGGAAGGATGCAAGCGGTGTTGCAGATATAAAACCGACAGCGCCGTGCCGTAGCTGAACTTCTCGAAAATGCCCGCAATCATGATCGGGCGAAAGCGCACGGGGTCAGTGCCGGTGATCAAGAAAGCTATCTGCCAGGCAAGCCCGACGCCCACAAAGCCATAATAGAAGGCCGGATGGGTAATCGGCGGCGGGTCCTGCCGCCCAATCAAATCAAAAATGAAATACAACGGAGTGAGTACTAGAACGCCCCAGATACCGGCAATCCAGAAGACAACCTTGGCGAATTTCATTGTGATCCTTGCCAGTTATTCGCCGCCGACCGTGAGCCCGTCGATGCGAATCGTGGGCGATGCGACGCTGCCCCGGAATTCGAGATCAGTGCCAATCTCCGAAATATTGCAGAACATTTCTTTGAGATTGCCGGCTACCGTGATCTCTTCCACGGGATAGGCCAGCTCGCCGTTCACGATCCACAGGCCCGATGCTCCGCGGGAGTAGTCGCCGGTAACCAAGTTCGCGCCATGCCCGAGAAACTCGGTGACATAAAGGCCGTCTTTGATATTAGCGATAATCTGCTTTGGCGTTTTCGTCCCCGGTTCAAGAAAATAATTACCCGGGCCGATGCCGGGCGTACCCGCAAGTCCGCGAGACGCGTTGGCGGTAGTCTCAAGGCCCAGTTTCTTCGCCGTGTAGGTGTTCAGCAGATAAGACTTCAGAACTCCGTTTTCAATGACCACAGTGCGGCGGCTTGGAATGCCTTCACCATCGAACGGCGTTGTGCCGAAGCCGCCGGGCATGGTGCCGTCGTCGATGATGGTGACGTTCGCTCCGGCTATTTTCTCGCCTAGTTTGCCGGCCAGGAACGAGGCTCCGCGATAGACCGAGTCGCCGTTCACGCCTTCGAAAATGTGTTCGAGCATCGAGCTCGCCACCATCGGATCGAGCACCACGGGTACGTGCGCCGTCTTCACCTTGCGCGCGCCAAGACGACGCAGCGTACGGCGGGCCGCCTCTTTTCCGACCTGCTCTGCCGGCTCAAGCTTCGCCAGGCTGCGCGCCACCGAATACCAGTAATCGCGCTGCATGCCGCCTTGCTCGTCCTGCGCGATGGGAACCACTGCGACCGAACAATACGACCGCCGGTATTCGCCGACAAAGCCGTGAGAATTCGCCAGAATTTTTCTGCCTGTAGCGGCGTCGAACGATCCACCCTCGGAATTCTTGATGCGCGGATCGGTATCGAGCGCGGCTTTTTCCGCGCGACGCGCATACTCGATGCGCTCGGCGCCCGGCAGGGAGTAAACATCCTCGTGATAAAGATTGAGGTTTCCAGAAAGCGACCCCAGTTTGCCGGCCTCGGGAATTCCGGCGTAGGGATCTTCCGAAGTGATCTTAGCCAGTTCAAGCGCGGACTTCAGCATCCGCTCGATTCCGGCGGCGGAAAAGTCGCTCGAATAGGTGCTGGCCGCGCGCTGTCCGAAGAAGACGCGAACACCGATGGCTCGCGAGCCAGATTCTTTCAAGGTTTCGACCTGGCCAAGCCGCACCAGCGTCGAAAATTCGTCGCCTTCGCGGACAACGCATTCGGCGGCGCTGGCGCCGTCCTTCATGGCGCGGGAGACCACGTCGGTAGCGATTTCTTTGAGATCGGTTGTGCGTTTCGTTTCCGTTTCGAGTGTTGTCGTCATTTTAAAAGTTGATGTTGGGACAGCCGAGGGCGGCTGTCCCTACGCAATACTGCTATTGCATGAAGCCGCCGGTTTCGCGCTTCGCTGTGCCGCCTACCGTCATACGATCGATCTTAATCGTTGGGATGCCGACGCCCACCGGAACTGCTTGGCCATCTTTGCCGCAAGTGCCGACGCCCTCATCAAGCTTCAGATCATTGCCGACCATCGAGACTCGCGTGAGCACGTCCGGCCCGTTGCCGATCAGGGTCGCGCCCTTGATCGGAGCCGTGATCTGTCCATTTTCGATGAGATACGCCTCCGACGCGGAAAAAACAAATTTGCCGTTCGTGATATCCACCTGCCCGCCGCCGAAGTTCACCGCGTAAACGCCGTTCTTCACCGAACGAATAATATCGCCAGGATCGTCCTGCCCCGCCAGCATGTATGTATTCGTCATGCGCGGCATTGGAATATGCTCATAACTCTCGCGGCGTCCGTTGCCGGTATCGGCCAGTCCCATCAGCTTCGAGGAGAGTTTGTCGCTGAGATATCCCTTCAAGATTCCATTCTCGATCAGCACGGTTTCCTGCGTAGGCTGGCCTTCATCATCCACATTCAATGACCCGCGGCGCCACGGCATAGTGCCGTTATCGACCACCGTGCACTTTTCGCTCGCCACTCGTTTGCCGATCAATCCGGCGAATGCCGACGTCTTCTTGCGATTGAAATCTGCTTCCAGCCCATGGCCAACGGCCTCGTGCAAAAGCACTCCGGGCCATCCCGGACCGAGCACTACTTCCATGTCTCCCGCCGGAGCTTCGCGGGCATCGAGTTGCAAAATCGCCTGGCGCGCGGCCTCTTTGGCAAAGAACTCGGGAGTCTTGTCGCCAAAAAAGAAATCGAGTGCAACTCGACCGCCACCACCCGAAGTGCCTCGTCCCGAACTCGCGTCGGTCTTCGCAATGCAGGAAACATTCACTCGCGCCAGCGGCTGAGAGTCTTCCGCAAACGTGCCG
>JBAVAA010000101.1:0-3061 GCA_049585515.1 Terriglobales bacterium
AATTGGCTCCGCGCCGCGGCCCAGCTCGGAAGAGCTCTGCACCGGGCCGGACGTGCCGGGAGTGAGGGTCAGCAGTTGCTGAAAATTTCTGGTCGGCAGCGGCAACTGGCGAATTTGCTCCTGTTCGATGACCGTGCCGCGCGCTGGACTTTCGGTGTCTAAAAGCGGCGTCTCGGCGGCGACTTCAATCACAGCTTTCTGCGAGGCTACGGCGAGGGGGATGTCGAGGGTGCTTGTTTCCGTGATGCGGACGACAACGTTTTCGAACACGGCCTTGCTGAAGCCGGCCTTGTCTGCCTCAAGCTGATAGCTTCCTGGAGGCACGAGCGAAAAAGTGTAGTGCCCGGTGGCATCGCTGGTGGTCTCGCGCTGGACTCCGGCGGCGCTGGTGAGGGTGAGCTGGGTTCCGCTGACGACGGCGCCGGTCGCGTCCTTCACAACTCCGGTGATCTGTCCGGTGGTCGGGGATTGCGCCGATATCAGGCCGGTCATCAAGAGAAACCCAACCAAAGTGAAAAGTGGAATCGCCCTTCGCAGTTGCATACTGTTCTCCTTAAATTCTTCGGCCGCAGGTTTCGCGGCTATTTTCGTCGGCCTGATACCTCGCGTCCCCCGGTATAGAGGAGCACGAGTTGATCGATGGCCTCCTCGTCGCTCATGCCCAGGTGACGCTTTGCTCCGAAAAGTTCTTCCGCCAAAAAGTAAGTGAAAAATTGCAGGTAAATAGCGGTGTAAGCGAGCGCGGGATCGACTCCCGCGGGGAAGGCGACCTTGGATTCGCGGATCATGGCATTCGCATAGACGCGCATGCCTCCTGCGATTTCACGGAAGCTATGGATGAAGTGCTTGTGCCGGAATTCGACTACATCGATGTACATCAGACGCCAGTAATCCAGGTTTTCGGAGACCACGCGTCCGATGGCTCGCGCCAGCTTTCTCAGGGAATCGGGGTCCATCGACGCCATCAGCGGGATGAGTTCCTTCTGGCGGATGACGTCCATCTTGCGGGCGAGGTTCTGCACGAGGTCGATAAAGATGTGTTCTTTGGTAGCGTGGTAGATGTAGAGCTTGCCCATCGATACTCCGGCCTTCTTTGCGATTTCGCGAACGCTGGTGCCATGGAAACCTTTGCGCGTGAACAGGTGCAAGGCGGCCTGCTCGATCTTGCGTTTGTTGTTCTCGAAGGTTTTATCGAGCAGTTTCGGCACTTGCTTCCTCGGGGGCGCGGCGTGTTTCGAGTTGCCAAAACCAAAGCGAACGCCCGCTCTATTAGGAAATAAGGCTTTTACCTTGATTCGACCGGTGATGTCAAGAGATTTTTTTGATCCCGTTGCCGGTTCCATTCATTCCGCCCCAACTTAGAAGGCGGAAACAAATTTCACACTGGGCGGTGTCTCCACTGCCTTTCGCACCCGGAGCAAGTTTCCTGACTACCGTATTAAGTAACATGTTTTCATAAGAGTAGCGAGCATCGTTTGTTTCGGGTGACTACCGCGACGGGCGCGGTTGTTTCTGCCGTCCCGGTCATCGAATTGCTGAGTTACTCACGGATTGGCTCGACCCCCCTCGTCCGTCCTGCGTCATAAGTTCAATAGTTCATCGGTTAAGCACCGCAGCTTGAGATCTAACTGGGGTTCGGATGGCATATAAGGACACTTTCTGGATGGCGTGCGACTCGACCGAACAACTGCGAGCGGAGTATGGCCCGTTCCACACGCGTGAGGAAGCGGAGGTCCAGGCACGCAAGCTGGGCTTTGGATACCTGCTGCGCTACGAGCACATTCTGGGCCCGGACGAACAGATTAACGAAGTGCGTTGCGTTTTCATCGAACTGCACGACCTGCAGACTTTCGTGAAGCCGGGCGTCACGTTTCACACGCGCTGCGCGAGTTGCGGCGCCACCGAGACCCACCCCATCTTGCGGCAGGCGGAAGTCTGGGCCGACATCCACGAATTCGAACACACCCGGCACAAAGTCAGGCTCTTCGAGCACGCCCGCGGAGAAGGTCTGAAAGAGATAGCGGACTGGCGGGGGCACGCGGCCTGAGTCTCGGCTGCCCCGGGATTCCTCAGCGACTAAGTTTCGCCGCGGCGGCTTCGTCTAGCATCCACAACAATTTTCCGTCGGCGGGCTGAACTCTTTGTGAGGGCAGCGGCGGGGTATTCTTCCCTTCGAGGACCTGACGCAGCATATCGGCTTTATCGGCTCCGCTGGCCATGAAGAGCACTTCGGCGGCGCGATTGAGCACGGGGAAGGTGAAGGTGATGCGGTGAGTGTTGAACTTCGCGACCCAGTTGGCGACCACCAGGCGCGTTTGTTCATTGAGCGCCGCGGAATCTGGGAATAGAGATGCGGTGTGGCCATCGGGACCTATGCCGAGCAGAATCAGATCAAAGCGTGGAAACTCCTCGGGCTTGAGTTCGCCGGATTTGACTTCAAAGAAGCGGCGGATCTGCGCTTCGTACTCCGAGGCAGCGGCGTCAGCATTGGGATTCTCCGCGGGCACTCGGAAAACATTCTCGGCGGGAATCGCGATCTTCGATAACAGCGATTCGTGCACCATCCGATAATTGCTTTCGGGATCGGTAGGTGGGACGTGACGTTCATCGCCGAAGAACAGGAAGACGCGGTTCCAGGCGAAGTCGGCATAATTTGTGGCTAGCAGCGAATAGAGAGCTTTGGGAGTCGAGCCTCCGGAGAGCGCAACTGTGAACCGTCCCTGAGCGCCGATGGCGGTGCGAGCCGCGCGTATGAACTCTTCGGCGGCGGCATGAAAAAGAGCGGAAGCATTGGCCAGGACTTCAATCGATCGAGTGGAAGGCATAGGTTATGCCACGCTGTTTGCGCTTGCATTGTTCGGACTGACGCCCGCGCTGCCGGCGTGACGAGCGCCATAGCAAGCGGCTCCGAGCAGCCCGGTTCTTTCGTTGGTAATCACGCACACTGGAATGGCTTCGAGCAGCGGCTGCAGGCGTCCTTTACTTAGAAAAGCCTGCATGAACAGAGGGCTGGAGAGCTTCGGCAAAATCTTCGGCGCGATTCCTCCGGCCAGAAAAATGC
>JBAVAA010000102.1:0-8256 GCA_049585515.1 Terriglobales bacterium
AGACGCCCGGCGATGCATTCGTCTCAATAATGGTTGCAAATAACCCTACTCCGAAGTATTATCCAATTTGGACGCGGACTTCGCGTTCATCTGTCAGAAAAAACTCTCAACTTCCAGGTAGAAACGCAGCCCTAGTTAAAAAATCTAAAGGGGTGCACAAGCCCCGGTGCAATTCGGAGAGAATGCATGTCGTGGTACGCGTACTGCCTCACTGAACACCAGACCCTCGCCAACGGTGTTCGCGCCCGTCGCCCCTTCGTTCTCGATGGAATTCAAGGTGTCAACTCAGCCCCCGTCATGAGCTACCCCAGCGGAGAGTTCGCGGTGATTGTCAGTGAATATGACCGTGCCACCTCCAAACTCGACGAAAAGTCCGTTCTTGAACATGCCCGCGTAGTCAGCCAGAGCTTCCGGACCGCAACCGTTTTGCCGTTCCGCTTCGGGACGATCTTCGACACCGAAGATGCCATCCGCCAGGCGGTTCGATCCAACCGCCGCACTTTTTGTGAGAGTGTGGAGCGGCTTCGAGGTAAATCGGAAATGCGCATCAAGCTGACCGTCCGCGACGGTTCTCTGCGCGGTTCCATGGAAGAGATTGTTTTGCCCGATACCGTCGGCCGCGAGTACCTGATCAAGCTCCGCGAAAAGGCTTCGCGCGAGCGCGAACGTCAGACCAAAGCCCGCGCCCTCTCAGTACAGGTGCACAAGCTCTTCAACCCGCTCGAGGAAGAGGTCAGTTGCAAGAAGGTCGATGCCGACGGAATGCTGCTCGATATCGCCCACCTCATCGACACCAAGTCCATCGAAAAATATCAAAACCGTTACAGCACCGCCGCCAAACAACTCAAGAATTGCCAGATGGTAGTGACTGGTCCGTGGCCACCCTACCATTTTCTACCCGGCAAGGTACGCACCGTAGCCGGCGATAGCTAGCCCATCTCCTCGTAGAGACGCGGCTAGTCGAGTCTCCGCGGGCAAGGCCGGTGTTGGTGTTAATTCATACATCCGCTTCAGCGCTCTTCTGCCAATGTGCATCTTTTGTGCATCGGACCGCACTTTATCAGAGGGTCGTGTAATCCACGTGTGCCGGAGGCTTCCCTCTAACCTATTGATTACGCCCCGGTTGTAGGAATGGACCCCACCAAATTCCCCCGCTTACCATTTTGGTTCCGCAAATGCTGATTCCCTATGTACTGAAGAGGCCGTACCATGGAAAGATTTCACTCTCGATACGTGCGACAACTTACCTCTGTCCGTTCAACTCCCCGGACGGCGTCCAAATGACCTACCTCTGATTCCCGCCACTTTGCCTCTTTGAAAGGGTGGCCCCGAAAGGGGCCGCTTTTTTTTGTCTTCCACTCCTGTGCATTTCGGCGTCTCCCGGTTCGTCGACGGGGTCGTTTACTAGCGCCTATCGCGTCCGTAAGATGAAGCGACCCGAAAGCCGCGCATCTTCTAGTGATTGTTCAGACTTATGATTGGTGAGACTATCTCGCACTACCGCATAATCGAGAAGCTCGGCGGCGGCGGCATGGGCGTGGTCTATAAGGCCGAAGACACCTCGCTCGGGCGCTTTGTCGCTCTCAAGTTTCTTCCGGACGACGTTTCCCAGGATCCTCAGACTCTGGAGCGCTTCCGTCGCGAGGCGCGCGCAGCCTCGGCGCTAAACCATCCTAATATCTGTACCATTCACGAAATTGGCGAGCATGAGGGCAAACGCTTTATCGCCATGGAATTTCTGGATGGGCAAACGCTGAAACATACGATCGGGTTTCGGCCGCTCGAACCTGACATGCTGCTGTCGCTCGGCATCGAAATCGCGGACGCCCTGGACGCCGCTCATTCCAAGGGAATCGTCCACCGCGACATCAAGCCCGCCAATATTTTTGTCACCACCCGCGGCCACGCCAAGATTCTCGACTTTGGGCTGGCTAAAGTAGCACCACCGGGCAATTCTTCAAACCCGATTGTCTCGGCGGACACGATGACCGCAGTCGGCGAGGACCATTTGACCAGCCCCGGCTCTACGCTCGGCACCGTCGCTTACATGTCTCCTGAGCAAGTGCGCGGCAAAGAACTGGATAGTCGCAGCGATCTATTCTCCTTCGGTGTCGTACTCTACGAAATGGCGACCGGAGCATTGGCGTTCGGAGGCGATACCTCCGGTCTCATATTCGAGGCCATTCTGAACCGTCCTCCCGCAGCTGCCGCGCGCCTCAACCCCCAACTCCCGCCCAAACTGGAAGAGATCATCGACAAGGCGCTGGAGAAGGATCGAGACTTGCGCTACCAGTCTGCAGCCGAACTGCGCGCGGATTTGAAGCGCGTCCAGCGGGCCACCGAGTCGGGGCGAACATCTTCCGTGGACACGCAGGCGCGTCCACGATCGAAGCGCGGATTCGTGTTTGCGGGCCTCGGATTGCTGGCTTTGCTAGTCGCGATTGCAGGCGTCACATGGTATGAGAAACATTCTCCTGCGCAATCCGCGGCCTTAACCACCAAGCCCTCGGTTGCCGTCCTTCCGCTGCAGAACCTCAGCGCCGAGCCAGACAGCGCCTACTTCAGCGATGGAATGACCGACGAGATCACCACCAAGCTTTCAAAAATTCAGGGGATCAACGTGGCTTCACACTCGGCGGTCGTGGCCGCAAAGGGTGGCCCAACCGAAATCGGTAAAGCTCTCGGCGTGCGATACGTCCTCGAGGGCTCGGTACGGAAGGCAGGAGACGAAGTACGGGTGAACGTCCACCTCATCGACGCCAGCAGCGGTTTCCAGGTCTGGGCGGATGACTTCACCGGCGAGATGAAAGACGTGTTCTCGCTGCAGGAACAGACGGCGCTGAAGATTGCGCAATCGCTCAATCTGAAGCTCACCCCGCAGGAACAGCAGGCCATCCAGAAACGATATACGCAGAATCCGGAGGCTTATGACGCATACTTACGAGGATCTGCGTTGGTCGGTTCTTTTGACCAGCGCGAGTCCTTAGAGACAGCCCGGAAGAACTTCGAACTGGCGCTGCGGTTAGATCCTGACTATGCTCCCGCAATCGCCGGGCTGGCGTGGGTGGAAGGTCAGATATATCGCAATCTGGAACCAAACCCTGAGCACCTGCAACGCGCCGAGAATTATGCCCGGCGAGGTCTTGCGATCGATCCCAACCTTTCAGAAGCACACATTGCGATGGGCACCGTCTATTCCGACAAATACGACTACGCGTCTGCTGCGCGCGAGTATCGTACAGCGGTTGATCTGGATCCGAACAGCGGTTATGCGTCCGACCAGCTCTCCTGGGCGCTCGGTTACGAACAGCCCCCGGACGCCATTGGGGCGGAGGCGGCTGCGCGAAAAGCTATCCGTCTGCAGACGTCTCTTTACGCGGCTTACTACCACCTCGGGCGCGCGCTGTTGCTGCAGAAGCGCTACGACGAGGCGCTCGCAGCCTTCGAGCAGATGAAGCAGATTAATCGAGGCGCAAACAGCGCAGACTTGGGTATCGGCCAGGTGTACCTGGCGGAGGGGGAGTCCGACAAAGCAGTAAAGGCAATGACCGCAAACTTCAAAGCTTCCGGCATCACATATTTCTGGCTCAGCGCGGCCTATGCAGCTCAGGGCGATAAGGAGAAGGCTCTCGCCACACTTCAAAAAGCCTTCGACGCCGGATTCCGTGATTTCGCCGCGCTCGATTCGAGCCCGTACTTCTCTACTCTGCGCGCGGACTCACGCTTCCAACAGTTAACCAGCCACTACCGCAAGTAATGCGCGCCGTGCTGCGGCTTAGCTCTTGAACCGGCCGGAAATCAGGAGAAAGGGTGGCCCCGAAAAGGGCCGTTTTTTTTGTCTTCCACCCGTCGCAGAACGTCTATTCTGATCACGTTCGGTTTCTCATTTTGATTGGCAGCGGACAGAGCCCCATGAAGACCGTATTCCTGGCGTTCGCGTTTTGCACCGCGCTAGCGGCCGCGCAAGAAGGCTCGGTTGCGGGGACGTCCATTCTCCATGTCACCGTTGTCGACGTGGCAACCGGCGCAGAACTCAAGGACACTACCGTAAAGATCAAAGGCAATCGAATTGTCTTCATCGGCCCCACTAAGGAAGCAGACAGCGCCCTGCCAGAAGCCATCAATGCCCATGGAGCCTACCTCATCCCTGGTCTTTGGGATATGCATATCCACGTGCATGATACCGATGAACTGCCGCTCTACATCGCCAATGGCGTCACCGGCGTGCGCATAATGTCGGGGGAGCGAGACACGTCCGCATATCGGAGGGAACTCGCGCGCCAGTCGCCCTCGCCGGAGATCTATCTCGCCAGCGCGATTGTGGATGGCAGTCCCCCGGTATGGCCCGGATCGATCACAGTAAAAAATGCCGCCGATGCGCGCCACGCGGTGGATGAGATCAAAGCGGGCGGCGCGGATTTCGTCAAGGTCTATACCCGCGTATCCCGCGATTCCTACTTCGCGTTGGCAGACGAAGCCAAACAGCAGCACATCCCTTTCGAAGGTCATGTGCCCGATGCGGTTACCGCCCAGGAAGCCTCCGCCGCAGGGCAGCGTTCCATTGAGCACCTGACCGGCATTGCCGAGGCCTGCTCCAACCAGTCCGAGCGGCTCATGGACTCTCTCAATCGGCTGCCGTTTTTCCGCGACCGGCTGGTGGTTGAGGTTGAGGGATTCCGTACCATCGACCAGGCCAAATGCCGCGCTCTGTTTGACGAATTCCGCCGCAACGACACCTGGCAGGTGCCGACGCTGACCGTGCTGCAGCTTTGGGGCAGCCTCGACGATTCGAAATTTACATCCGATCCGCGCCTTGCTTACATTGGCCGCCGATCGCGAGAACGATGGCAAGAGCGGACCGAACCGCAACGGCGGCGCTGGAGCTTCGAACAATTTCGGCTGGCTCGCAGTCTATTTACGATAGAGGAGCGCGTGGTCGGCTCCATGTTTCGCGCCGGCGTGCCGCTGATGGCGGGAACCGACGCCATGAATCCATATTGCTTTCCCGGATTTGGTTTGCATGATGAGCTGGCATTGCTGGTCGAGTCGGGACTTACACCGCTCGCGGCACTGCAGGCGGCAACCATCAATCCGGCAAAGTTCATGGGCAGAAACTCGGAATTGGGAACGGTCGAAACCGGCAAGATCGCAAACCTTGTATTGCTGCGCGCCGATCCGCTCGCCGATATTCACAACACCACGCAGATCCAGGGTGTTTGGCTCCAGGGAAAATATTTCGATGAGGCTGCCCTGGCGCAATTGCTGCAGACGGCAAAGCAAGCAGCCAAGCATTAAGAATCGTTCCCCGGTCGCCGCTCCCTCACCGCGTTTTGCAACGCGAAGGCGTTATTCCCCACCAGTTGACGCCCGCCCCTCTCGCGCTTACGATAATTGTTCGACTTTGCGTCGCCGGGGTTGCTGTGCGGCAGGACTTTTGGTTTCATGCATTCACTGATCGCAAGCATCCAACATCGCGCAGCAATCATCGGATATTAATCGTGGATAGTAATCATGGATAAGAAGAAACTCGATACTTTCAGAAAAAGACTGGAAACCCGGCGCCAGGAATTGAGTCACATGGTTGTCCGCAACCAGAAGGATGGCCGCACCGCCGACGATGAGGCCACGCAGGACGTAGCCGACCGCGCCGCCAGCTCCTACAACAAAGAATTCCTCTTCAGCCAAAGCAACAACGATCGCCAGTTGCTCAACATGGTCGACGGCGCGCTCGCCCGCATCCGCGAAGGCAGCTTCGGAGAATGCGTCTCCTGCGGCAAAGAGATCAACGCCAAACGCCTGGAAGCAGTTCCCTGGACCCGCCATTGCATCGAATGCCAGGAAAAAGCCGAAAAGGGCCTGCTGGAAGCCGCGCAATAATAAAGTTCGTGTGGAGCGGACACTCCTGTCCGCTGCCTTTGACCTTTGAGTTAATGATGCAATAGGCAAAATCTGAGTACCTTTGCGCACAACCGCGTAAGCCTATGATTTAAATGACTTGAACAACGTAACGTGTTCCAGTCCACGATGACGGTAATCACCGGTTCGGGCCATCCCGTTCCCCAACTTTCCGAGGCAAATGCAACCAAGGGGGTGGTATGATCCCTCTAATCCTCACGCTGCGCTACAGGGCTCGGCGAGCAAAAATCTCGAACGCTAAGGGTGAAACGTTATGGTCTGGACCAGTCCGGTTTTCCAAGAAGTCGTTCTCTGTTGCGAAATCAACTCCTACGTGAGCGCAAAACTCTAAACCCATAAAAGATGCACATCCGGATCCTCGGTTCTGCGGCCGGGGGTAGGTTCCCGCAGTGGAATTGCGGCTGCGCAAACTGCGTCGCTGTGCGGGAAAACGTGCAGGACAACGCTCGCGGAAATGCCCGCAATCATTCAGCCGCGAAGAAATTTCCAGCCAAGGCTCGCACCCAATCCCAACTGGCGCTGAGTGCCGATGGCACCAAGTGGTTTCTAGCCGGAGCTTCTCCGGATTTGGCCTCTCAAATAGAAAGCTGCCCTGACCTTCATCCGCGGGCATCGCACGACCCTCCGCGCGATTCTCCGATTTCTGGCGTGGTGCTGGGAAGCTCCGATCTTGATCACGTGCTGGGATTGCTACTCCTCCGCGAACTTCAGCCTTTACGCGTCTATGCCGCGCCATCGATCTTGCGAATCCTTCGCGAAGAGAACAGCATGTTCGGCATGTTGAACCGCGTCGAGCCGCAAGTGATCTGGACGCCCATGTCCGGCGATGCGCCTTTTCCTCTACTCTCCGCTGACGGAAAAGACTCGGGGTTGCGATGTGAGGTTCACTATCTCTCCGGACGTTATCCAAAATATGTTAAGACTGAGATGAGGAAGCTAGGCCGCGACGAAGCGACGGCTGCGTTATTCTTTGAATCGAACTTTGAATCGAAGTCTGACTCTAAATCCCAGTCGCGAAAGCGCATCGCTTACGTTCCCGCAGTGGGCAATCTCAGCGATACGTTGCTCAAAAGGCTCGAGCACGCGGACGTGCTTTTGTTCGATGGCACCTTCTGGAGCGACGACGAGTTGCAACGCGTTCAAGGGAGCGGCGAGACTGCGCACCAAATGGGACACGTTCCGATCGAAGAAAGCCTGCGCCTGTTGAAAGATGTTAAAGTCGGCCGGAAGATGTTCATCCATCTCAACAACACGAATCCGATTCTGAACGAAGCGAGTCCCGAACATCGGGCGGTGCGCCAAGCCGGATGGGAAGTGGCGGAGGACAATTGGCAACTGGAACTATAGTTTCTGAAAACTCGCCTGAAAAAGACCCGCGAAACGCCGCCAAGCTGACCTTCGACGAATTGCGCACCGCGCTGCGCCAGGTCGGCGAAGAGCGCTATCACCACAAGCATCCCTTCCACCTCCTGATGCACGAAGGCAAACTGAGTCGCGGACAACTCCAAGCCTGGGCGCTGAACCGTTATTACTACCAGTCGATTATCCCCATCAAAGACGCCATCATTCTTTCGCGTGCCATCGATCCGGCATTCCGCCGAGTCTGGCGGAAACGCATAGTCGATCATGACGGAGACGAAATGCGCAATGGCGGGATCCTGCGATGGATCAAGCTGGCGGAAGCGACGGGACTCGACAAAGAGCGGGTAATGAGCGGGCGCGAAGTTCTGCCCGCAACCCGCTTCATCGGAAATGAATATTTAAACCTGGTGCGCACGAGGCCATTTCTGGAATGCGTAGCATCATCGCTGACCGAACTATTTTCGAAAGACTTGATCACGCTGCGCATGGAAAAACTGCGCCAACATTATCCGTGGCTGTCTTCCGGCCTCGATTACTTTGAGGCGCGGCTAACGGAGGCGCCCGAAGACGCTGCCTTCGCCATCAAGTACGTGTTCGATCAAGCCGCGACGCGCGCAGATCAGGAACGCGCCATCCAGGCACTCCGCGACAAGTGCGACATTCTCTGGGCGCAGCTCG
Organism: Terriglobales bacterium; assembly: GCA_049585515.1. Classification (GTDB taxonomy): domain Bacteria; phylum Acidobacteriota; class Terriglobia; order Terriglobales; family Acidobacteriaceae; genus Acidiflorens. The sequence continues at coordinate 7,957 of JBAVAA010000102.1, forward strand.
ATGCGCTCTACTTCGCCTATGTCGAGCCAGGCTGGCCGCCAGCCGGCGCTTTTCGGGTCGACTCGAAACATGAGGCATAGCGTGGCTGAGCTTAGCGAAGCAAGCGTTCCGAAGTTTGCCGCAGGATGCCGCTGGGGCGGGACCACCGAGGCTCCGGTCGTGCTCTTTCCAGAAGGCGCGATCCGCGTGGAAGGAACCGGCCGCATAATTCTCGAACTCTGCGACGGTCATTTTTCGCTGGCTGAAATTGTGCAGAAACTGGAAACCCAATTCATGCTGGCGCCGAAGGGCAAGATCCGC
>JBAVAA010000103.1:0-2534 GCA_049585515.1 Terriglobales bacterium
AGCTTGGGCTGCGCGCCTGGATGGAGCGCGTGTTGGTGGAGTGCGATCGGGCGGCGGCGGGATTCGATGCGGAGGCAGTGCACGATCTTCGGGTCGCTCTGCGGCGCTGCCGTTCGCTGGCAGATGGATTGATGGCCATCGATCCCGATTCTTCGTGGAAGGACATGAAGAAGGCGGGGAAGAAGCTTTTCCAGGCTCTCGGCGAGCTGCGCGACATGCAGGTGATGGAGGAGTGGATCGAGAAGCTGGGCGATGCTGGCCCCTCCGCAGCAGCGGGAGACAAGGCACCCATCCTTGCGCAAAGAACGCGCAAGGATGGGGCTCCCGGCGGTTCTGCGGAGGATTCGGGCGATCCCGTCGAAATCAAATTGCTTGTTCACGTCCATGCTCGCGAAGCGGAATGCAAGCAGCATGCCTTTAAGGATCTGCAACAGTTTGACCGAAGGCAATGGCGGCAGTGGAGTCGAACGCTGCCGCAGCGCGCTTCGCGAGTGCGTCCGGGGAGCGTGGTGTATCTCCATCTGGCACTCGAAAAATGGACGGCCGCTTACGACCTGCACAAACACGCTTTGCGGACGCGATCGCAGGTGAGTTGGCACCAGCTGCGCATCGGGATCAAACGCTTCCGTTACACGGTGGAGAATTTTCTCCCGCGCCAGCACGAGCAGTGGGGCGACGATCTGAAAGAACTGCAGGACCTGCTGGGCGAGATCCACGATCTGGATGTGTTGTGGAATACGGCTGTCGAGATACATGCCTTTCCGGATGCCGAAAGCCGAAGCCGCTGGCGCGCCAAGTTGAATGCGGAACGCGGTAAGAGGATTGCGCGCTATCGCGAGAAGATGGTTGGGCGCGAGTCCCTGTGGCGTGTCTGGCGAGCGGAGTTACCCTCGGGTCCGCAGTTGCGGGCGGCGGCGATGAGCCGTATGCGCACGTGGGCGGGATATCTGGATCCTGATTTCCAGCATTCCCAACGCGTGGCCCAACTGGCGCTTCTTTTATATGACGGGCTGAAGGATACGGGACTGCTGACGGCGAGCGGTGTGACTGTACGCGGAGTTTCGAAGTCTGGAGTTTCAAAGTCTGGGCCCGCGAATTCCGAGCATGACTGGCGAGCGGTGCTGCAGGCAGCGGCGTTCATGCACGATGTCGGCAAAGCCAAGGGCGCGCATAATCACCAAAAACATTCTTACCGGATGATCCGCGGCATGGCGCGGCCCTTGGGATGGAGTGCTCGCGAATTGGAGCTGGCGGCGCTGGTGGCGCGGTATCATCGCGGGGCCTTGCCGCGTCCAGGTGGAAAGAAGATACAAATGCTGCAACTGGCGGAGCAGCCCGCCGCCATGGAGTTGGCCGGAGTTTTGCGTCTGGCCAATGCTCTCGACTTCCATGACGCGCACGACCGGAATGGAAACACTTCGCGACTTGAGGTTAGTTTGCAGAATCGTTTCGTCGTGGTGCGGTTGCCTGGATACTCGGCGTTGGACCGTTCCGCGGAAGGCGTGGCTGCGGCCCGGCATTTGCTGGAAACGGTGCTTCGGCGTCCGGTGCAGGTACGGCCATTGCGCAACTCAGCAGCAGCCAGAAGACCGCGCGATCGCGCAGGACAGACGCGAGCGACAACCCCTGGAGCGCTACACTAAGTTCGCTGCTTGACCCGGTCCAGGAGCATGAAGATCAGCACGCCGAGCGCGGCGTTTGCCATGCCTGACAGGAACTCGTGGGGCCAGCTCCACTCCATGTGCAAACCAACCAGTCCGCGGGCAATCATGAAGTAGACAACTTCGTGCACCACATAGAAGAAGATCGTCAGCAGGAAACGAGCGCCAGCATTTTCGACGTCTAGCTTGATCCCCAGGGAGGATGCGCCGAACCCGACCACGGTTTTGGAAATTCCGTAGAGCCCGATAGGCTGATGAGTCAACGCGTCCTGCAGAATGCCGATCAAGCCGCCGGTAAACAGGCCGGCGAGAGGACTGCGCCGCGCCGTCGCAAAACCGATGGTGACCAGCAGCGGTAGATCGAAGATGGAAAAGAACGGAAACCGCAGCGGCACCCACGCCTGCAGGAAAACGGCGCTCAGCGGGATCAGAATCGTGGCAGGAATGCTGAAACGATAAACCTCAACCTGTTCTCCCGAAGTGTAAGTAATGGCCACGTTAGTGCGGACGATCCCCAATGGCGGGTTGCGGTTTGGGGGCAGCCGCTGTCTTTACGGGCTTGGTGGAGACTTTCACTGCATCGGCTGTGCTTGCCGGGGCTCCCGAAGGCGAACCCGCCCCTTCGGAAGACGCGGCTGCTGCCGTGTTGCGTGAGGCAACGCCGATGGAGGCTTGCGGAGGCGGAGGCGTCGGTCTCGCGTCGGGACCCGTCGTGGCGGGCGCGTGCGAAATGGCGCCTGGCGCTGCAACAGCGCCCGCAGGCCCTTTCTCGGCAGGCACTTTCTCGGGATTGGCGGGCTTGGAAGGAACGCCGGGCAGGCGTTCTGCGAGGATATCGACGGCGCGGGCCGGACCACTCTGATCGGGCTGGGC
>JBAVAA010000104.1:0-5002 GCA_049585515.1 Terriglobales bacterium
TCGATGCGCTGATCATCAATCCAGCCACAACAGCCAGAATTGTCGCAAATGCGACCGCGGACACGAATGCCAGCAGAAGATCGCCGCCGACAGCCTCTGCCAGCCGCGGCCCGGCCATGTTCGTTCCCCCGCGCGCAAGAATCGAATCGGGACCAATTATGACGGCCGCAGCAAGTCCGAGGACAGTCGCGAGGACGCAAAAGCTACCTATAATAAACATGGCCCACACCACGCTATGGCGGGCGGTTTTCGCATCCGGAACGGTGTAGAACTTGACCAGCACGTGCGGCAGCCCCGCCGTTCCAAACACGAACATCAAGCTGAGAGAAAGCAGGTCGACCGGTCCGTGGGGCAGATGATAGTGCAAGCCAGGCTGAAGAAAATCACGCACCACCAGCTGTCCCTTCTGGTGATATGCGATCTGGCTGGCGGCGGCAAAGAAGTCGATCAGATGAAATTGAAATCCTTTGAGCACGAATACGGTAAGCACCACCCCGCATGCCGAGAGCAGCATTGCCTTGATGATTTGCACCCAGGTCGTTGCCAGCATGCCGCCAAAAACGACGTAGATCATCATCAGCGAGCCGACGCCGACCACCGCCATGTTGTACGTGATGCCAGAATCGGCGAGCAGCAGATTCACCAGCGCTCCAGCGCCGACCATCTGCGCGATCATGTAAAACGTGACGATCGTCAGCGTACTGAACGTCGCGAGCGCGCGTACGAGCCGCGGATTGAGCCGGTATGCCAGAACGTCTCCAATGGTGTATTTGCCAAGGTTGCGCAAAGGCTCAGCCATGAGCAACAGAATCGTGACGAAGGCAACAAATCCACCAACTGCATAGAGAATTCCGTCCATGCCCTGCAGTGCGATCAGGCCGATCAACCCGAGAAACGAGGCGGCGCTCATAAAATCGCCGGCGACGGCAAAGCCGTTCTGCCACGCTGTAATTTTGCGGCCGGCGGCAAAATACGCGCTCGCTCCGCTCGATCGCTTCGCGGCCCAGTAAGTAATTCCGAATGTGCCCGCCACAAACGCCAGGAACACGGCCAAGGAAATGGACACTCAGCGTCCCCCATCCCGCTCCCCGGCGTGGGTGAGAATGTCGGCGGTAAGAGCGTCGAACTTGGACGCAGCAACCAGGTAGAGCACAGCGATCAGCCATCCCACCGCAAACTGAGAGAGTGCGAACAAATATGCAATTGTCACGGTTCCAATTACCCGGGTCGATGCAAGTTTGGGTGCATATCCTACAAGAACAGCGAGAGCGAGATAATTCAGGAAGAAGATGGCAAATGCCGGCACGATGAAGGTCCTCTTGACCGCAATCAGATCCTTGAACGCTTTGCTGTTCGCAACTGCCTTCCAATCTTTCTCGTTCGCCCCTGGTACCGGCTCGTTCCCAGCTGCATTGCTCATGCTCGCTCCGTGCTGAAGCATTGTATCCGAAGGCGGAGATACTGCCAGGTCCATGGCCGCCACAGCCGCATATTCGCTGGAATGCAGATGGCTGTTCGTACGGAGGGAAATTCCGAGTTCTGGCAACAGCAGTAGCTACACCGCAGCTTGCAGCGGCTCGCTATTTGCTGAATGGACTTCCTTGGGCAGCGGGACACTTACAATCACGGAGGTACCTGCACCATTCGATTGGATTTTCATTTCTCCGCGGAATTGATGCATACGTTCTCGTATTCCCCTGATGCCAACGCCGGAGCCGTGCGACTGAATCTCCAACAAGCGCTCGGGCGATATGCCGTTTCCCCGATCCCGCACCTCTGCTCGGACACATTCTCCTTCGCGAGCAATTCGGATAAGAGCGGTCTTGCTGCCAGAGTGCCGGTGGATGTTTGTTAAGCATTCCTGCACCATCCGGAAGATGGCAAGCTCCATATCGTCTGGCAGTCTTCCAACATTGCCGGCGACATCCAGCGTGATGGCGACGTTGCTGCGTTCTGCCAGCCCGTCTACGTACCAGTTAAGTGCGGATGCGAGACCGTTTTCGTCCAGCAGCGGCGGATGTAGCAGGTAAGACGTAGTGCGTATTTCGCGGTGTAACTGCTGAACCATCGCCTCGATCTCTTTTCCTTCTCTTGCCAACTCCGGTGCAATGCCCTCTGCCCGCTGAATCAATCGTGCGAGGTTCATGCCGAGGACCGTCAAGGTTTGCCCGGCGCTGTCATGCAGTTCACGGGCAATACGCCGCCGTTCTTCATCCTGCGCCTTCATCAGACGCGACATGTCGTCGGCGATCCGAATCTTCTCTGCTGCCTCTTTCTGGTCATGGATGTCGAGACAACCGCCAACATATCCTTCAAACGTTCCATCCGGCGCGTAGCGCGGCACGCCGCGATCCAGTATCCAGCGGTATTGCCCTGTGTGATGCCGCATCCGGTACTCCATCTCAAACGCGCGACGAGCATCGAAGTTACTGACGTAGATTTGCAGGCAGCGGTCGAAGTCCTCGGGATGCAAGTTCTCCGCCCAGCCATTGCCTGTTTCTTGTTCGAGAGTGCGGCCGACGAAATCCAGCCATCCCTTATTGAAGTAATAGCAAAGCTTGTCCGTCCCCGACATCCAGACCATGATGGGCGAAGCGTCCGTAATCACGCGAAAGCGTTGTTCGCTTTCCCGCAATGCTTGCTCGGCCTGCTTTTCCGCCGTTATGTCCCGTGCCACTTTCGAGGCTCCAATTACACGGCCCGATGAATCTCTCACGGGAGAGATGGTCAGTGAAACATCGAGGTGGCTGCCATCCTTCCGCCTGCGAACGGTATGGAAATGGTCAACGCGCTCGCCTCGTCGAAGGCGGTTGAGAATGGCTGACTCTTCGGCGTGGCGTTCTGGCGGAATGATCAGGGTGATATGTTGCCCGATGGCTTCGTCAGGCGTGTATCCAAATATCCGTTCCGCACTCTTGTTCCAACTCGTGATGATGCCATCAAGGTTTTTGCTGATAATGGCATCATCGGAGGAGGCCACAATGGCAGCCAACAGACCCGTTATTTCTTCCGCTTGTTTCCGCTCGCTCATATCCTGTGGCGACGACCCGACCATCTTCGGTTGTCGTCGAATACGGTGAAGTGCTCGATCAGGGTGCTGAATCCCATCTGATGAACAGAAGTGAAATCCCCGCCCCGCGTCGCCATTGGCGTTTCCCCGAAAACTGCTTTATGCTAGCGGCTCCGCCCAAAGATGCCAAATACAGTAATCACTGTAGGCGACACCGCTTTTGCTCGAAACGCGAAAGGAAATTCAAACCACGCTTCGGTCGGCGTAGTGTAGTCCAGGCAGGTTCCTGAGAGTGGCAGCGGCCGCTTCGGGCGTGATATCTCGCTGCGGACTCGCCAGCATTTCATATCCGACCATGAATTTGCGTATGGTAGCCGAACGCAACAGGGGCGGATAAAAGTGTGCGTGCAAATGCCACTCGGGGTGCGGTTTGCCGTCGGTCGGCGCCTGGTGGAATCCCATCGAGTATGGGAATGAGGTCTCAAAGAGATTGTCGTAGCGGGTAGTGAGCGCTTTGAACATGTCGGCCAGACTGGCGCTCAAAGGCTGGTCAAAAGCGAGCAGATTGGGGATGTGACGCTTGCAGACAACCAACACTTCGAACGGCCACACCGCCCAGAAGGGTACCAGCGTCACGAAGTGTTCATTCTCGAGCACGACACGCGTTTGGGCGCGCGTCTCCATTTGCAGGTAATCGCACAGTAAGCAAGCTTGGTATTTTTCTGCGTACGTCCGCTGCGACTCCTGCTCTTTCAGTGGCTCATTCGGAATCGTCTGATTGGCCCAGATTTGGCCATGGGGATGCGGGTTGCTGCATCCCATCATCTCGCCGCGATTCTCAAAGATCTGCACGTAATTGACGTACGGCAGGGAGCCGATCTCAGCGTATTGTTCGACCCATACGTCAACCACGCTTTGAATCTCCTCGACCGTCATGCGCGCAAGGGTCAAGTCGTGGCGAGGCGAAAAACAGACAACCCTGCAGGTTCCGGCCTCAGACTCTGCCAGCATCAGGCCGCGTCCGGACTCGTCTTTTCGGGTAACGCACGCCTCAAGGTGAACCCCCGGCTGTAGCGCCGCATAGTCGTTCGTGAAGACGAACGTCGTTTTGTAGTTGGGATTGCGCGCGCCGCCGGCTCGCTCGTTGCCAGGGCAGAGATAGCAACTCGGATCATACGCGAGGGCCGGTGTGGCAGCGGCCGTTTCCGTTTGTCCGCGCCACGGCCGCTCCGAGCGATGCGGCGACACCAGGACCCATTCGCCCGTGAGCGGATTAAAACGGCGATGCGGCTCACGGTAGAGATCGTTCAGATTGTCGGGAGCCTTCAAGTTCGTACGCTCCCTGCGGCAGACCAAGCCTCCGCCCCCTCGCCAGGCTCACAGATGTATATCTCGGGCGTAAAGCCTGTGGCCTCTGCGTACATCTGAGTCATATCAACATGGAATGCGGCGGCGCAATCGGACCGCATCAGGTTCACAGTGCATCCGCCAAACCCGCCGCCCATCATGCGGGCGCCATAGACGCCGCGCCTCGATGAAGCCAGATCGACCAGCAGATCGAGCTCCCTGCAACTTACCTCGTAGTCGTCGCGCAGGCTGGCATGGGACCGGTACATCAAGTGGCCAAAACAGGCGGCATCCTGGCACCGAAGGGCCTTGGCAGCGGCGAGAACTCTTTGGTTTTCGGTGACCACGTGTCGGCAACGGCGATAGACCGTTCTCGGCAGCGCATGTTTGTATTTTTCGAGATCGGCAATCCCTACATCGCGGAGAGAATGGACTGCGGGAAGAAACGGCTGCAGGAGCCTTACACCGTTCTCGCAGTCGGCGCGGCGCAGGTTGTATTCCCCCGATGCCAGTTCGTGCCGCACCATGCTGTTACAAACGACCAGGCGAAGATCCTGCGGGATGGGAAGCAATTGATATTCAAGGGAACGGCAATCGAGCACCAGCGCATGCCCGGCAGCACCGTAACCCGCGACAAACTGGTCC
>JBAVAA010000105.1:0-2166 GCA_049585515.1 Terriglobales bacterium
GGCCACAAGACGGTATCCGCGGACGCTGGATTTCCGAATTGTGCAGTTTGGCATCACCCCGAACTTACACCTCTCCATGCCAGCGAAGAACATCTTCCGCTACAAGTTGCCCACGAATCGCGAATTCCGGACATTGGAGAGACTCTCTATCTGGTGCCACGCCACGTCTGCCCGACCGTGAACAACTTTGACGACGCTCTTTTGGTGCGCGCTGGCCGCATCGTTGATATGGCCCCGGTCACAGCTCGAGGTCGAGAAACTCCTTTGTCAACGAGGCGGGAACCCAGCCCGCACCTTGCGGCCACGGCATCCGAAGAAAACTTGAGGCACAAATGAACTCAGCCCACAAACGGCCCGTGAAGCCAGTCTTCGAAGTGAAAAAAGGCGTCAGGCAGGTCATGACCCTTGGCGATAAGGAAGTGGAGAAGTATATTGACCCCCGAGAGCTCCTTGACGCGCTTGAAGACGGCTTCCGAGGGCTTGAATTGGGAGAGGTTCAATCTCCTCCCCGGTCGAAACTGTCGGTTGTCGGAAAGGGTCTTTCTCTTACCATGCCAGCCTGGCGGCCCGGCATGCAGTTGACCGTCAAGATCGTAAACATCTTCGATGGCAATCTGCAAATAGGTCTGCCGAACCATTTGGCGCTGATTAACCTGTTCGATCCCGACACCGGCGCACCCTCCTGCATCCTGGACGGCACGTATGTAACGGCGATTCGAACCGCCGCGGCCGCAGCTCTTTCAGTTCGCCTGTTGAGTCGTCCGGCATCTCGGATCGTTACCGTGGTCGGTGCGGGTGTTCAAGCACGTCAACATCTGCGTGTGTTGCCTTTGGTTAGGAATTTCGATCGCATCAATATCTGCTCTTTACGTCTCGAAAACGCCAAAGCGCTTGCCGCCCAAAGCAAAATCGCTTGTGCTACAGAGAACGTCGAGAAAGCGGTAAGAGAGTCGGACGTAGTCTGCCTGGCAACCCGCGCGCTTGAGCCAGTGATCGATCCTGACTGGGTAAAGCCCGGTACTCATGTGTCTTCCGTTGGCTTTCACCCACCCAATGGAGAACTACCGAAGGACTTGGCGGTAACCCATCACCTCTTTGTCGAGACTCTGGACGCTTTTCAGCCGTATCCCATCGGCTGCAGCGAGTTGGCCGCCTTGGATTCCTCAACTGCGACGACTCTGGGAGCAGTAGCTCTTGGTCGAAAGCCGGGTCGTCGCAGCAACGATGAGATAACGGTGTACAAGGCAATGGGCGTGGCGATGGAGGACATGGTCGCTGCCAATCTCGCTTTCCAGAGGGCAAAGCGGGATGGATGCGGAAGTGTCATGTCCTGGTGATTGCACTCCGCGCTCGGTCTGACCGGCAGCATCCGGAGTCTCGACGCTTCGCAATACTCAAAAAACGTTTCTGAACAATTAATGGAAGGCTATTGTAGTGCCACCGCTTCGATCTCAATTAGCCCGTCCTTTGGCAGAGCATCAACCTGGACGGTGGAGCGAGCCGGCGGTTCGTTCTTGAAGAACTGACCATAGACCTCATTCATGGCTGGGAAATCCGACATATTCTTCAGGAACACCGTGGTCTTCACTACGTGATCCATGTTGCTTCCCGCTGCCGCCAAAACAGCGGAAAGGTTCTTCAGCACACGTTCGGTTTGTGCCTTTACGTCCCCCTCAATAAGCTTGCCAGTAGCGGGATCAATGGGGATTTGTCCAGCGGTAAAAACGAACCCACCCGCTTTGATCGCCTGCGAGTACGGACCGATCGCCTGAGGCGCTTCTTTGGTCGCGACGACCTTCTTCTGTGCGAAGCTGGACGTCAAGAGAGCTAGAAGAACCAGCAACGGCAGGTGTTTCTTCATGTTCCCTCCGGTTAGGCTCACTGTTGCAGAAAGTCTGGACGGCAATATTAGTCGTGCCGCGAAGTAGGAGTCAACAAGTCCATCTCATTTCACCCAAGTTTCCCCACTCCGCGCGGTTCATTGCGGCGGATTCGAACCCTCACTCGCGAACTTCCTGAAAAACTGGAAAACTGGTAAAACTGAGAAACTAACTGAATTCTGACCGCGAGCTGGACCCGTAGGAAGATGCCAGCACGTTGCGCCTTGCCCGACTGTGCGCAAAATGTGAGTGACAATTGTCTGCGAGACCTCACGGAACCATACAT
>JBAVAA010000106.1:0-27713 GCA_049585515.1 Terriglobales bacterium
AGGTTGGGTCGCAAGGGGGGGTCGCCAACACCATCGTCTACCTCAAGAATATCTACAGCGGGAAAGCGATGGATCTACCCGAGCAGCGCCGCCACCTGGACCAGAAGCATTGCCACTACATCCCGCACATTCTCCTGGTCCCTCAGAGCAAAGATCTGCAAATGACCAGCTCCGACGCCACGCTGCACACGATTCACATGGAAGGCGCCGCGACGTTCAACCTGCCCTTCCCGTTCACCAATCAGATCACCTCGCGCACCATGTCCACGCCGGGACTGGTCCACATACGATGCAACGGCGGTCATGTCTGGATGAACGCCGAAATGATGGTCGTGTCGCATCCCTACTATGCCGTCACCGACGAAAGTGGACACTTTGAATTTACCGATGTGCCCCCAGGAAGCTATCAGATCGTGGCCTGGCACGAGGGCTGGGGTCAAGAGGGAAAAGAGCAGGTCTACGATGTATTGACGCAACGTCGTGTTGACCGTCCTCTCTTCACTGCCCCGGAAACCTGGGAGAAATCAGTGTCGGTCACCGGGAACAACACAAGCGTGGTCAACTTTGTGATTTCTGGCACGAATGGGCTTCCCGGGCACGCACGAAACGACGCTTCCCCGTAACCGATCGGTCCCGACAGTCGTTTCACTTGCGGCGAGGAGTTGCCGGCTATCAGTGGCCTTTTGATTCGTGAGATTGCAAGTCCATAGAAGGAATCTGATTGCGAGCGATCCGCCCGGCGACGACTTCTCCTACCTGCCCTAGAGCCGGATCAAAGATTGGCGCACTTCCTCGATACTCCGCACCCAGGCTGTGCACCACGCGCTGGAATGCAGGGTCCGCCGTTTTCCCCCATACCAGCACCGCATCCGCAGACGACTTTTCTATATCCACCATTAGAAGCGGGGTGTCTCCTGGCACGATAGGGCTCTCCGCGACAATACGTCGCTTCTCAAAGTAAGCCACCCGATACCCAGCCTCCCACCCGACCCCATGCTCCGGATACGGCCCCGCGCCGATCGTGACAATCCTCGATCCGGAGTACGGCTCCAGTTTTTTTGCGGCATCGTAGCAACTCATCTGCATGTTTCGGTCGAGCGTCCGAAAGGGAGATGACCGGTAGGTGAAAGCTACTATCAGCCCCGCGAGAGTCAGGCCTATACAAAAGCGCTGCCAGATGGCGTTCGCACTGTACCGGGCATCTCTGACAAACAAGCGGGCGGTCACTGCCATGATCAGTGCCACCACGGGATATGCATACGTGGTGATGAACGCTAACATGCCATAGGCAAGGATCAGGCTGACCGCAGAAATAGCAACCACAACCGTAAACCTGAACTCCGGAATCGACCGATTCCTGCGCCTCACCATCACCTGAAGCATGAGAAGAAAACCCAGAATCCCACCCGGCGTCAGCAGGATGGTCAGTTCTTTCAATGCTGCGGGCAGATTTTTTCGCTCGGCGGCAATGACGCGGGGAACAGTCTGACTTATCGTCGGCCGGTAGTTCCAGACCCAGGAATGTGGTGGCACAGGATCGTTCACCACATAATCGTCGGACTTCTCAAAAGACGGATCGGCCACTCCTGGCTCAGGGAGAGTATTGATTAAGAGCGCATAGGGTGGCTCTCTTTGTGTGGAAGTCGCCACGCTGTAATGCAGGAAATTTGCCTTGAACTGACTGCCAGTAGTAAAGACCCCATACTTTGAATGAAGAACGGTTGCCCATCCCGCTGCGATCAAAAGAGGCGCCACCGACGCCAAAACGAGACGATTTACCCCATGCCTCGGTCGTTTGCGAAACGAGATGGCAATCGAAACCAAAGTCGCCAACGCCAGCCAGGGTAGCGCGAATGCCTTGGCAAGATAGGCCAACCCGTGAACGAATCCAAGCCAAGCCCAGTCCCTGGCACGGTCGGCGCGAAAGCATCGAAGAAGAATCAAAAAGTAAATAAGAACAAGAGCAGTCAAAAGAAAATCTGGAATGATCAGGACGACCGATGTAGCAGCAAGGCCGCGAGCCAGACTGAACCACAGACATGCGATCGAGGCGACCAATCTCGAATGCCATAACCGCTCCGTCACCAGGTAGACCAGCGCAACGGAAGCAAGGAAGCTCCCAATGTTTGTGAGCTTTCCGACCTGAAGAAGATTTCTGTCTAACTGCGCGCCGGCTGCAATGATCCACGATATCAGCGGACTGCGGAATGCATTGATGGAAGCATGGAATTGGCCCTCGATCAGGCGACGGGCGATCCCAACGTAGCTCATGCCATCGTAGTCGATTTGTGTAAAACACTTTGACGCGAACCAGGCAACTTGAGCGACGCAGCTGATTACGGTGGCAAGAATGAACCAATCGGAAACTTTACGTTCGCGCTCTGCAAATTGCAGGAAGCTAGTGTTCCGCGATTCCGCGCTCACAGGCCCAAGTCCCTCACCTGTTCTTCGGATTCATAGCCCAGCCAGTGTGCGACCTCATGCCAGACCACTCGTTTTACCTCGGCTCGCAAATCGCCTCTTGAACAGCGCAGGATGGGCCCACGAAAAACAAAAATCAAATCGGGAGCCATTTTCACCAGAGTGTGTTGCTGTTTAGTTCTGAACACACCGCTATAGCACCCTAGCATCTCAGTTCCCCGCGGCCAATTCTTTGCCTTCAGAATCTCCTCCGGCGGTTCCTCGGATATCTGAATACCGGGAAAGTCGGTCTGTTCCCTAATCTCTGCCGGCAGTGTGCCGTATGCCCACTCCACAATCTCCTCAAAGCTCTCGATCTTTGCGGTTTCGGGCATGCGGGCAAACTTGGAATCATCACATTCTACTTCGCGTACTTGCCATTGCGCGTTTCCCATGCAACCAGACCCCAGCCGATGACTGACGAGATCTTCGTCCATCGAACGGTCCTGACCGCAAACGCACATCATCATGCAGGTTACTTAGGTGGTACTCATTCACGAACCTTTAACTCTGTCTTCACAAACGCGCAAACAAGGCAAGTCAAGAATCAGTTATGCCTAGACTGCCGATTGCAGGGAATGAGCAACCCATCGAAACCGGACCGCCACTTCCGCCCGGGCTTCCCGGGTTCGCCGAGAAATTCATCGCGCTCGACGAAACGCGCGAACTCTATCGGCGCGTGCGGTCGGCGCCGCACGGCTTTCGGCTGGAAGCGCTGCTGGCGGAAATGAAGATCGAGTTCGACGTACATTCTGCCGACCTCGAGCGCATCCCGAGTAAAGGTCCTCTGGTGGCCGTGGCCAATCATCCCTTTGGCGTACTCGACGGCGCGGCGCTAGCTGTGCTCCTGTCACGGGTGCGTCCCGACGTCAAAATACTGGCCAACTCATCGCTCGAGGGCATCCCTGAACTCCATGAGCATTGCTTCTTCGTCGACGTGTTTCACCCTTTAACTTCCATGAATAAGAATGTGACGCCATTGAAGCACGCGCTGGAATGGTTGCGCCAGGGCGGCGCGCTCGCCGTTTTTCCGGCCGGCGAAGTGTCGCAATGGAATGCAGGCCGAGCGCAGGTTACCGATCCCACATGGAACACCGTCGCCGCTCGCCTGATAAGCGCGACTCGGGCCAGAGCGCTTCCGGTATATTTTTGTGGCCGCAACAACGTGAGGTTCCAGTTGCTGGGTATGGTCAATCTGCGGCTGCGAACCCTCTTCCTCCTGCAGGAGTTTCTGCAGCAGCGCGGAAAAGACCTACAGGTTCGTATAGGTGGAGCGATTCCGCCCGAGTTGATCGCCAACCTTAACAACCACGAAGAAGCCACCGAATATCTTCGCCTGCGAACTTACCTGCTGTCGTATCGGGGAAAAAAACCGATCTTGCAGCCCTCAAAGATGCGTTTTGCGCTTCCACGCAAGCCGGAGCCGATCGCATTGGAAGTTCCATCGCGATTCGTCAGCAACGACATTGCGGCGTTGCCCGCCGAGCGGCTGCTTCTCGAAAACGAGGAGTTCGCCGTTTACGCCGCGCGTGCCTCCGAACTGCCGCATGCACTCGATGAACTCGGACGCCTTCGCGAAATCACCTTCCGAGCCGCTGGCGAAGGCACCGGACGCAGCGCCGACCTCGACTCATTCGATTCCTATTATTGGCACCTGTTGCTCTGGAACAAGGCGAAACGGGAACTGGCGGGCGCCTACCGCGCGGGAAACACCGACGAAATCATCCGTGCCCATGGCATCAAGGGCCTCTACACCAACACAGTTTTTCGTTACGACGAGAGACTGTTCCTAAAGATCGGGTCCGCACTGGAACTGGGTCGCTCGTTTGTGCGTCCCGAGTACCAGCGGCAGTATGCGCCCCTGCTTCTGCTGTGGAAAGGAATCGCGCGTTTCGCAGCTGCTCACCCCGAGACTCCTGTGTTATTCGGAGCGGTCAGCATCAGCAACGAGTACAACAGCTTGTCCCGCGAGATGATTGTTCGCTATTTTGAGCAGCGAGAAAACGGACGCGAGTTTGGCGATCTGATCCACGCACGCACACCCTTTCGTGCGCCGCTGCTTCGTCGCTGGGATTGCGACGCGCTCTGCAGAGTTTTGCGCGATCTCGACGAACTCGCCGAGCCCATCTCGGACGTGGAGGAAGATGGCAAGGGATTGCCTATTCTGCTGAAGCAATATGCCAAGGTGGGAGGCAGGCTGGTGGGCTTCAACCTCGACCGCAAGTTTTCCGACGTAGTCGATGGCCTGGTGATCGTCGATCTGCGTCAGACCGATCCGTCGGTTCTCGCGCGCTATATGGGCAAGGAAGGCTACGCGGGATTCCGTCGCTTTCACAAACTCGATGCCGATATTTCCGATCAGCGCCTCAGCGGTTGTTAGGCCCTAAAATATTTTCCTGAACCCGACGAACAAAAATCCCGCCAGCACCATCGACGCAGGCAGCGTAAGCACCCAAGCCATTGCCAGGTTGCGCACCGTGGCCCACTGCAAGCCCGAATGGTTTGCCGCCATCGTACCCGCAATTCCCGACGACAGCACGTGCGTAGTACTCACCGGCAGTCCGTACCAGTCAGCCAGGCCGATCGTGAATATGGCAACGATCTCCGCCGACGCTCCCTGACCGTATGTAAGGTGCTCCTTGCCAATTTTCTCTCCCACCGTAACCACGATTCGCTTCCATCCGATCATCGTGCCCATTCCCAGCGCCAACGCTACTGCAACCTTCACCCAGGTTGGGATAAATCGTGTCGCCGCGTCTACATGCTTCTTATAGTTATCCAAACCTTGCCAATCGGACGCGGTCAACGCCCCTTGCTTGTTCTTCTTCATCAATCGTAAAGCTTCGCTGGTGACGTACATATCATTGCGGAAATTCCGCACCCGGTCATTCGGAATCTTTGCCAGCTCTCCAAACAGCGCCGTTTCATTCCCGATGTCGCTTATCATCTGGCGCAAGGCCAGCATGGTGTTGGGAGTAAATTCCTTGGTGCGGATGTAATCGGTAAGCTCGTCACGCTCATCGCTGATAACTGCATTCGGGCTGACATATTTCGAGACAATGCCCGCCGCCTGTTGCGAAACGGCGATGAAGTCATCCGAGTCCTTCCGCGTGATCGCGTGGTTCAAAGCATAGGCCGTAGGGACGGTGCCCACTAGAATCAGCATGATCAGCCCCATGCCCTTCTGGCCGTCATTCGATCCGTGCGCGAAACTAACTCCCGTGCAGGTCAGCACCAGCAGCCCCCGAATCCAGAACGGCGGCGGCTCCGTTCCTACCGGAGCCTCATACAGCGCCCGGTTCTTGATCACCGCCTTCATCAGCCACAGCAAGAGAAACGCGCAGATAAATCCGACAATCGGAGACAGGACCAACGACTCTCCAATCTTGGAAGCTTGGCTCCAATCGACCCCGCTGGTTCCCGTCTTCGGAGACATCAACTGATTCGCAATGCCCACTCCAATGATCGACCCGATCATCGTGTGCGAACTCGATGCCGGCAGACCGAAATACCACGTGCCCAGATTCCAAATGATCGCCGCGACCAGCAAGGCGAACACCATCGCAAACCCAGCCTTGCTTCCCACCTGCAAAATCAGTTCCACCGGCAGCAAAGAAACGATGCCGAAAGCGACCAGCCCGCTCGACGCCAACACGCCTAAAAAATTCCAAAAGCCCGACCAGACGACCGCAATATGCGGCTCCAGCGAGTGCGTGTAGATCACGGTAGCCACCGCATTCGCCGTGTCGTGAAATCCGTTGACGAATTCGAATCCCAGAGCCACCAACAAGGCGATGCCCAGCAACAAGTAGGGCAGAATCGATCCGCTGTGCACGGTAGAGAGATCCGTGAGCAGGTGATAAGCGGAGTAAATGACCCCGATGACCAACACGATCCCAAACCCCACCATCCCGATCATTCCCGGACTCTTGTTAAGCTTGTCGTGGATCGAGTGCCTGGTTGTGGCCAGACTTAACGATTCCCGCGGTTCACCATAAGCTCCAGGATTCGGTGCTGTGGCCATATTCGGTCTCCTCGATTCGCCCCAAGTTTCACGGTTCTGTGCAGAACCCGCCCCAAATGCAGACGAATAATACGAAGGAATTGTTACATTAGTGTGAAACCGAGGGATGGGTGGTGTCTTAATTCGAATGGGTAATGGCTTCTTAAGACACTACTATGGCCGCAGCCCCGTCGATGGAATCCTCTTTCACCGCAAGCAAAGCTTCGTTGGCTTGGTCGAGTGCGAAAGCAGTTACTTGCGGGCGAAGACCGATCTCGCTTGCAAGTTGAAGGAAATCCCGAGCGTCTGCCCGAGTCATGTTCGCCACGCTCCGAAGCTGGCGTTCGCCCCAAAGCAGGCTGTCGTAGTCAAACTGCGGAATTCGGTCTAGGTGAATGGCGTTGATGGCCACCACTCCTCCCTTCCGCACGCTGGCAAGCGCCGCTACCACGACGTCGCCACTGGGAGCGAAGGTCACGGCGCAATCGAGTTCCGCGGGCGGTTTCTCCGCCTCATTTCCCACCCACGCCGCTCCGAGCGACTCCGCTAGCTTTCGATGTGTCGCTCCCCGCGTGGAAACGTACACCTCGCAATTCCAGGCGCGCAAAACCGCAATCGCCAGATGCGCCGATGCGCCGAAACCGAACAGGCCAACACGGTCGCCATGCTTAACCCCGGCCACACGAAGGCTGCGAAATCCAATAATGCCCGCGCACAGCAGCGGCGCAGCATGTAAATCGTCGACCTGATGGGGAAGTGGAAAACAGAAATCGGAACGAACAACCGCATATTCAGCATAGCCGCCATTGATCGTATAACCGGTAAACGTCGGAGAATCGCAGAGATTTTCCAGGCCAAGGTGACAATACCGGCAAGTGCCATCAACTCCTCCCATCCAGGAAACACCTACTCGCGTGCCAACAGGAAGTTCTTCCGTGGATCCGGCGCCTGTAGTTCCCGCGATAACTTCGCCGACGATCTGATGCCCGGGGATGATGCCAGAGTGAAGCGGCGGCAATTCGCCTTCGACAATATGCAAATCGGTGCGGCATACTCCACACACACGCACTCGCAGAAGAACTTGACCCGGTCCTGGCTCGGGCTTCGCAACCTCGCCAATCTGAAGTGGCCTCTTGCGAATTTCTTGAGGGGAAGTCAGAATAGCGGCTCTCATCGATTCATCCCTCACTCTTCCCGACTTGCTTTAACGCGGTTCAACTCTTAGCTCAACTATTTCGCTCAGGCATCTATCCTTCCCGAATAGAGCGCCATGCCGACGACGGCATCAATCCCCAGCGCGTCGAGCGCGTCGATTTCCCTCTGCTCGGTGATGCCTCCCGCGACCACCAGATGCCGTTGTGTCGCGCTCCGGAGGGCATGAACCGCATCCATCGGGATCCCACCCATCAAGCCCTCGGTGTCGATATGCGTATAGAGAAAACTCCCGCAGAACGGCTCCAACTCGCGAATCACGTCAAAGGCAGTGACAGGAGTCTGCGTCCGCCAACCATCAATCGCAACCCGGCCGCCTCGGGAATCGAGAGCGAACATGAGTGCCGAGATTGGAATAGCGTCCGAGAGCGACCGGGCATACTCCTGGTTGATCCTGCCGCCAGTCAATAGTGCCGAACCGATAATGACCTTGCGCGCACCCAAGTCCAGAAGTTCCTGTGCAGCTTTGATGTCGCGAATACCGCCCCCAACCTGGCATTTGAGCTGACTGACGATCTGTTTCACGATTTCACGGTTTTCCCCGGTTCCACGTGCTGCATCCAGATCGATAAGTTGGACTACGGGATAACTGGAAAAGCGCTCGATCCAGTAGTCAAAGTTGTCGAACTCCAGTTTCTTCTTCTCGCCCTGGACCAACTGCACGATCTTACCGTCCATAAGATCGATCGAAGGAATCAGCACGGCCACCTCACCGGCACATTGGCAGCCCGCAGTTCGCGTTTCAGTTGTCCGATGTTTTCGAGACCGAAATGGAAGATAGAAGCAGCCAGAGCCGCATCCGCGCGCCCGTCGCGGAATACGTCAATGAAATGTTGCGGCGAACCCGCGCCTCCCGACGCAATAACAGGAATGGAAACCGCGTCAGCTACCCTCTGCGTCAACTCGCAATCGAAACCAGCTTTGGTCCCATCGCGGTCCATGGAAGTGAGCATGATTTCTCCCGCACCACAAGCGGCCGCTTCCCGCGCCCACTCGATTGCGTCCCGGCCGGTGGGAGTACGTCCTCCGGCAACGAATACTTCGAACCCACTCTCGCGCCGCCCGGCATCGATCGCCACCACTACCGCTTGCGAACCAAAACGAGCGGCGATTTTCCCGATCAGCGTCGGATCCTTCACCGCTGCTGAGTTAATGGCAATCTTGTCGGCGCCGGCGTCAAACACGGCAGCCGCGTCGGAGAGTTCGCGAATTCCTCCTCCAACCGTGAACGGAATAAACAAACACCGTGCTGTGCGGGAGACAACATCGAGCATTGTGTTGCGTTTATCGCTCGTGGCCGTAATATCGAGCAGAACAATTTCGTCCGCGCCATCGCGGGCATGAGCAGCGGCGCATTCCGCCGGGTCGCCGGCGTCGCGCAGGTTGACGAACTGCACTCCTTTCACAACCCGGCCGCCATCCATATCGAGACAAGCGATGATGCGCTTCGTCAGCACTCAGTCAACTCCACAGATTCGTCGCACAAATCGAGGTTCACAAATCACAGAAGTTCTTGAGCATGAGCAGCCCCACACTCCACGATTTCTCCGGATGGAATTGCACTCCGAAAATGTTTCCCTGTTCAACGGCAGCGGAAAAGAATGCTCCGTATTCGGTTGCGGCAGTGGTGGCAGAAACCATCGGCGCTTGAAAAGAATGGGTGTAATACACGAAGGACCCCGGCGCGATGTTGCGCAGCAAGCGCGATCCTTCCCGTATCGTCAGCGAATTCCATCCCACATGCGGCGATTTCACCGCAGATGGAAAAACCCGGCAGCGCCCCGCAAGAATTCCCGCCCCCGCAAATTCGGGAGCCTCATCACTACCCTCGAACAACCACTGCATTCCGAGGCAGATTCCGAGAAATGGCTTGCCGGCATTCACGCCGTGCAGCACAGCATCCCGCAAGCCGGTGTTGTCGAGACCACTCAACGCCGAGAAATGTCCGACGCCGGGCAGAACGATCTTATCCGCGGCTGCGATTGCTTCAGGTCGCGAAGTTACAATGACGTCGGCACCGAGATAACCAAACGCTTTTGTCACCGACTTCAGGTTGCCGGCGCCGTAATCCACGATCGCGATCTTCGCCCCGTTCATAGGAGTCCCTTGGTGCTGGGCAACATGCGTCCCAGTTGGCGGTCGCGCGAGCAGGCCACACGCAGAGCGCGCGCAAAAGCCTTGAACAGCGCTTCGATCTTGTGATGACTGGATCGCCCGTACATCACACGTGCATGAACATTGGCGCGCGCGCCGCGCGCGAACCCCTCGAAGAAATCCGGCACTAATTCGGTTTGAAGATCGCCGACGTGAGCCGCGCGCACTTTGGTTTGGATAACGGCCGCCGCGCGGCCGCTGAAGTCCACCGCCGCCAAACCCAGAGTTTCGTCCATGGTCATGAGAAAGTATCCGGCTCGCAGGATGCCGCGCCGGTCGCCCAGAGCGCGGTCGAACGCCTCACCCAGCGCGATGCCGGCATCTTCCACGGTGTGATGCTGATCCACATCCAAATCACCGGTAGCAGCGAGTTTCAGGTCGAAGCCGCCGTGACGAGCGAACAACTCCAACATGTGGTCAAGAAAACGGATTCCGGTGGAGACCTCGTACCTTCCGCGGCCTTCGATGGTAAGAGCGATTCGAATTTCGGTTTCGGCGGTTTTGCGATGGAGCTTCGCTCTCCTCACGCTCGCACCTCATTTCGCAAGCCGAGCCGCAACCCCAGCTGTTCAACCACTTCGCGTAGAGCGACGATGAGAGTCGCGGTGTGTTCTTCCGTTCCCACCGTCAGGCGGACGCAGCCTTCACATAAGGGATCGGAGTTTCTGTCACGTACCAATATTCCGCGGTCGCGCAGCGCTCGAACAAACTCCGCATGCGCCGAGCCGAGGCTCACCAAAACAAAATTGCCGCGGCTGGGCCAGTGACGCAACCCGAGATTGCCAAGCTCCAGTTGCAATTTGTCGCGATTGCTTAGCACTTGTGCGACGTAGCGCCTGACATAGTCTTGATCTCCGAGAGCCTCTGGCAGCACTCCTAGGGCAGCTGCGTTGACGCTGTACGGCGAGGCAACGCGGCGGACCATCGCCATCTGCTGGGCATTGCCCGCAAGAATGCCAATTCGCAAACCGGCGAGCCCGTAGGCCTTGGAGAAAGTCCGTGCCACGAAAAGGTTGTCGGTTTGCCGCGTCTGGTCAATCAGCGTCTCTCCGTGAAATTCGAAATACGCCTCGTCGACGAGCACGGCGGCTTGAGGTGCAGCTTGCGCAATCTGGATCAGGACATCGCCTGCAACCGCCGAACCAGTTGGATTGTTTGGATTCGCCACTGCAATGAGCCGGGTTCGTGGGCTGATTTGAGCGAGCAAGTCTTTGGCCGGGAATGTAAAGTTGTCGCCCGCGAGCACCTCGACCACCCGCGCCCCTTCAGCCGCAGCAAAAATCGCATACATCGCGAAGGTGGGAACGACGATGATTGCCTCATCCCCAGGGTCGAGATACGTGGAACAAAGAAGATGAATCGCTTCGTCGACTCCATTGGTAAGCAGGACCCGAGCCGGATCGAGTCCGAGAAAACCTGCCACTTCCTTTTCAACCGGCTCACGCTCGGGATAGCGCGCCAAGACTTCCGAATCGAGCGATCGCAGCCGGGCCAGCACGCGCGGCGAACATCCCGCCGTACTCTCGTTGAAGTCGAGGCGCAGGCCGGTTCGGCCGGCCAAAGGCGGCCGATACGCGTGGAGTTTCCTCACCGCTTCGCGCGCTTCAAGCATGTGAACTCCTCACTCGGAATGCCTCCGCGTGTCCCCGCAGGCCTTCAGCAGTCGCCAGAGCAATGCCCGGAGGGCCGATCCGTCGAATTCCTGCGCGAGACACTTGCTGGCAACCAATGACCCGAACGAAATCGAGCACGCTAAGTCCCCCGCGCACACGCGCCATTGCACCCGTGGGCAACACATGGTTCGGCCCAGAGACATAGTCGCCGGCTGCCTGAGGCGTGAATTCTCCAAGGAAAACCGCGCCCGCATGCTGCACCGCCGGCGCAAGCGACTCGGGGAGCGTTAGATGCTCAGGCGCGATCCGATTCGAAACCTCGACCGCCTGTTCCAAAGAATCAACCAGTAGAATCGCACCGCGGCCGCGGAGTGATTGAGCCGCGATGGGGTTAGAGCGCGTGCGCTTCTGTATTTCCTTCTGAACGTTCTTTGCCAACGCGCCCGAAGTCGTTATAAAGATGCACAACGCATCCGGATCATGTTCCCCTTGCGCCACCAGATCGGCAGCGATACAAGCAGGATCGCCGTCAGCGCTGATGACGACGGCTTCCGTTGGTCCCGCCAGAAATTCGATGGCACAATCGAAGGCCACAAGCTTCTTAGCCGCGGTGACGTAGCGGTTGCCCGGGCCAACGATCTTTTCCACGCGTGGAACACTTTCTGTCCCATAAGCAAGCGCCGCGATTGCCTGCGCTCCGCCGACGCGGTAGAACTCGCGCACGCCAAGAAATGCAGCCGCCGCCAAAGTTGCCTGCGCCGGCCGCGGAGATGCGACGCGAATCTGTTTGACACCGGCGACTTGCGCAGGAATTACCGTCATGAGCACTGTCGACGGCAAAGGATAGCGCCCACCCGGCACGTAGCACCCCACCGACTTCAGCGGACGCACCAACTGGCCCACGCTGACACCAGGCTCAATTTCACGCAGCCACTCTTTATCCTTATCCTGCGGTGCTTGCCATTCCGCATAGCGCCGGATATTGCTCGCAGCGTGCTTGATCGCGTCCTGCAACTCTGAACCGATTTGCTCCCAGGCCTGGTGGAGTTCATCCTCGGAAACGCGGAGCGGCTCGTTCTTGCCCAATTCGTCCCATTTTGCTGAGTAGCGGCGCAGAGCGTGATCGCCGTTACGCCGGACGTCGCCAACAATGCGCCGCACAGCGGGCTCGACGCCCGCCAGATCGGTTGCGCCGCGCTCGGCCAGCGCAGTCACCAGACGATCTCGTTGGGCGCCTTCGAGGATGCGCATGGCGACCGTTCGCTTCGTTTTGTCGCGCTTCACCGCATCGCGCATCGGCCTTTTCCCAATCACATGACCACCTTATTCAGCGGATATTCGACGATGCCCTGAGCATTGGCTTGCTTCAATTTCGGAATCAGCGACCAGGCGGTTTGCTCCTCGATGACCGTATTCACCGCAACCCACTCGCCATCGGCCAGCGGCGCGACTGTAGGATTTTGCAGCGCGGGCAGCAGGCCGAGAACTCCGGGCAAGTCTGGTTTGCGGACGTTCAGCATCAGACCGACTCTTCCATGCGCGGCCATGGCCCCGTTGAGCATGACGGCGAGATTCCCAATTTTTTCCCGCCGCGCCGGATCTGCCCAGGCGGCCTTATTCGCGATCAATTGTGTGTTCGACTCAAGAACGGTTTCGAGAATTCGCAAATGATTGGCGCGTAGCGAACTCCCCGTCTCCGTGACCTCGACAATAGCGTCGGCCAATAACGGCGGTTTCACTTCGGTCGCGCCCCAGGAAAACTCGACGCGCACAGAAACATTTCGGCTGGCAAAATAATTGCGCGTAAAGCTGACCAGTTCGGTGGCAATGATTCGACCGTCCAGGTCTTCGAGTTTCTGGAAGCTAGAATCCTCCGGCACTGCCAGCACCCACTTGACTCGGCCCATGCTCTGCTTGGAATAGATCAGATCGGTAACTTTGACTACATCGAGACCGCTTTCGAGCACCCAGTCCAGCCCAGTCAAGCCCGCGTCCAGCGCGCCGTGTTCAACGTACCTCGCCATTTCCTGGGCGCGAATCAGCATGCATTCAATCTCAGGATCGTCCGTAGCTGCGAAGTAAGAGCGGGCATTGGTGTAGACGCGAAGTCCGGCCCGCGTGAAGAGATTCAGCGTCGCTTCCTGCAGACTTCCCTTGGGGATGCCTAGCCGCAGTTTCATCGGTCAGCCCTCTCTGGCGCGGCTTTTTGCGGTTTCAAGGATCCCAGGGAAAGCTCCTCCGTGAAGCAGGAGCGCGTCCCGTTGTGGCAGACCTTGCCCTCGCCAAGCACACGTACGCGCAGCAGAACCGTATCGTGGTCGCAATCCGTCCAGGCGGTAACTACCTGCAGACGATTGCCGGAGCTTTCTCCTTTGGTCCACAGTTTCTGCCGGGTGCGGCTGTAGAAGGTCGCAAACCCAGTGCCCAGCGTCGTCTCCAGCGCCTCCCGATTCATAAAGCCCAGCATCAGCATCTCTCCGGTATCCGCATCCTGAATGACGGCGGGGGCCAGGCCCTGCATCTTGTCAAAATCGATCTCCATCGGATTCTCCCAATCTTCATCTATCTCGGCATCAGGTTTTCAGAACTTGCGCGAAAAAGCAAAAGCCCGCTGCGCGAACTCTGCGCCAGCGGGCTTGGATTTCCTATAATTGCCTGGTTATCCGCATTCCCCCGCCGACACCTTCGCCACATGGTGATGGTGGTGACGGCGATGGGTCAACGGAGTCATATAAACACTGATTCTAGGGCAGTTGAGATGTCGCTGTCAATTGGTCCTCCGCGTTTCAAACAGCGGACGAATATCGGTGACGTAAGCCTCAAGACTTAGCTCTGCACCCCGTCTGTCCTCTTGCTATTCTAGTAATAGGCCCGCGGAGAACACTGGCGCAGCAGGTCCGGCCCAAGCCAGAAGCTGAAAGCTTAGCGCAACAAGCTAACTGCTAAAAAGCCAGTAGCAGCTTCGCGATTTACAAACGCATGCAGATGGTGATCAATGTCGTCGCGCAGATTTTTGAGACACTTTGGGCGCACAAGCTACGTTCGTTTCTCACCATGTTCGGCATAGCCTGGGGGGTAGGTTCACTGCTGCTGCTGGTTGGCCTCGGCGAGGGCTTCCGCAGCGGCAACCAGCGCAACCTCAGTGAGTATGGCGAAAACATCATCATGATCTTCCCCGGCCGCGCTCCGGCGGTTCCGGGCAGCATGAACTCCGCCCGCCCGTACCGGCTCACCTACCAGGATTACCTCGACATCCGTAAAGAAGCTCCGCACATCAAGGCCATTACTCCGGTCCTCGCCACCGACGACGTGCATGCGGTCAGCGAGTTCGCCAGCGCCAGCGGCCAACTCAACGGCGCCGAACCCCAGTACAACGGAATCCGTTTTATGCCTCTGAAGGAGGGACGCTGGCTTAACGACCTTGACGACACTCAGAAACGCAACGTCGTAGTTCTCGGCGACGAGATGACTCACCACCTTTTCCCGGGGCGACCCGCTATCGGCTCATTCATTTTGCTTGACGGCCATCGCTTTGAAGTCATCGGCACGCTCAAGCGCGTCGGCCGCGGCGACGACAACCTGACCAACACGCGCGCTTATATTCCCTTTCAGGTTATGCGCAGTGATTTTCCGCTCAAAGGTGATGAAGCCTACGACGCGATTTCGTACATCTACTATCAACCTCGAATCGCCGACGACCACCTGCTCGCGCGGGATGAGGCTCGCCGCGTCATCGCCCGCAATCACCACTTCGATTATCGCGATGAAAACGCGTTCGAAGGCTTGGACTTCGTCCAGACAGCGCAAATGATGGGCACTATCTTCGATGCCATGAACGAATTCCTCGGCACCGTCGGTTTGGTCACGCTCGCCCTGGGCGCCATCGGCGTGATCAACATCATGCTTATCGCCGTCACCGAGCGCACTCGCGAAATCGGATTGCGCAAAGCTCTCGGCGCAACTAACCGCAGCATCCTGCTGCAATTTTTTGCCGAGGGCGTTTTGCTCACCTTGGTCAGCGGACTCCTAGGCATGGCCCTGGCTGGCGGTTTTATGGCGCTGCTCAGCAATTACAATGGTCCCGGCGGCTTCGATCCGCCACGGCTGGTTCCCAAAACCGCGATCCTCGCCATCGCCAGCCTCACCCTGGCCGGCGTCGCCGCCGGACTCTACCCTGCGCGCAAGGCTGCGCGCCTGGAACCAGTCGAAGCCTTGAGGCAGGAATAATGGCCTTGGATCTCCAGCCCGTTTTGCACGGCGAACTTCTCCAGCTCAGGCCGCTTCGACCAGAGGATTTTAATGCCCTCTACGCTGTAGCTTCAGATCCGCTCATTTGGGAACAACATCCGATGAATAACCGTTACCAGGAGGAGATATTCAAGGCCTTTTTTTGTGAGGCCTTGGAATCCAGAGGAGCGTTGATCGCCATCGATTCCAAAGACGCTCAAATCATCGGGTCGTCGCGATTTCACGGATACAACAACGAGAAGAGCGAAATCGAAATCGGTTGGACATTCCTGGCCAGATCTCACTGGGGCGGCATCTACAACGCGGAAATGAAACTGCTCATGCTGCGGCATGCCTTCAAATTCGTAAACAGCGTTATCTTTCTTGTCGGTCCAAAGAACTTGCGCTCGCAAAGAGCTGTTGAAAAAATAGGCGGAGTTCGTGTTGGCTCAAAGCCCGACGCGAGTGGCCGAGAGAGCTTTATTTACCAGATCGAGGCGTCAACTTTCCTCGGCACGGTCGAACAACCAGGGACGCCGCTGCACCGGTCGAGTTTTCAAAATCGGCCTCGTACGCGGGTAATAACAAGCGAGTGAAGGCTGGCAATTGCAAATTACCAATTACAAATCGCAAATGATATGATTCGCGACCTGCTCCAGGAATCCTACGAGGCCATGCGCCACAACCGGCGCCGCACTGCCCTCACCATGTTGGGCATGGCATGGGGCATCGCCACGGTTGTCATGCTGCTTGCTTACGGCGATGGCTTCGGCCGTGCTTGCGCCAACATTTTTGCCAACTTCGGCACCAACCTCATGATTGTGGTTCCCGGGCGTTCAACCATGCAGGCCGGTGGACAAAAGGCCGGCGTCGCCCTCCGCCTCACGCTGGACGACATCGACCTCCTCACCTCCAACATTCCGCAAATCGTCCATATCACTCCCAGTTGCGGCAAGGACGCAACCGTGCAGTACGAAACTCGCTCTTTCACCATGCCCATCAATGGCGAATACCCGAACACTTTCGCGATTCGCGCTCTCCAGCTCGCGGGTGGGCGCTTCTACAATCCCGAGGACGAGATCCAACACGCGCGCGTCGCCGCCATCGGTTCCGAAACTAAGGAAAAACTCTTCTCCGGACGCAACGCCCTCGGCGAGTACATCCGCATCAATGGCATCAGTTTTGAGGTCATCGGTGTTCTCAGCCCCAAGATGCAGGGCGGCGGCGACGACAATATCAATCGTCTGGTCTACGTGCCCTTCACCGCCATGAGCGACCTCATGGACACCTATTACCTCGGCTCGATCTTCCTCAGTTACGAGGGCGGCGACTATCAGCGGATCGAGCAATCCGTGCGTTATCTTCTGGCCGGGCAGCACAAATTCAATCCTGCCGACCGCCGCGCCCTCTACGTCTTTAATATTATGGAACAGGTTCACCAGCTCGAAATCGTCACTCTCGGCCTCAAGATTCTTCTGGGCTTGATCGGTACTCTCACATTGGGCATCGGCGGCGTCGGCTTGATGAACATCATGCTTGTCTCCGTCACCCAGCGCACTCGCGAGATCGGCGTCGAGAAAGCGCTGGGAGCGCGCCGCCGCCACATCTTCCTGCAATTTCTGGCTGAGGCTCTCACCATCACCTTCATCGGAGGAATCCTTGGCATCGTGCTGGCCTACATTGTCGCTTTCTCAGCCGGCCGGCTGACGCTCTATAGCGCCATGGCGAAACACGCCGAAGCCGGCGATATACGGCTCGTGATCAACCCACTCACCTTGCTCGTCTCCGTTATTATCCTCGCCGCCGTCGGACTCATCAGCGGCATGGTCCCGGCCATTCGCGCCTCCCGGCTGGACCCCATCGAAGCGCTCCGCTATGAGTGATCCCCTTACTGCTACAATGCACGGCATCCATAGAAACATCTGATCTTGAGCAGGGTTATCTCTAACGAGGAGAGTGACAATCGAATGAAAAAGCTGATTGGATTGCTCGTGATATGTTTCGCGTTTTCTCTTTCAGCCGTGGCGCAACACGAAGGGCAAAAAAGCGGTGGCCGGCCCGACGTCGGTGGCGGCCGCCAAAACATTCCTAAGCAGGGTCCCGCAAGAGTGACCGCTCCGCACCCGGCCGTGGAAAACCGTCACTTTGACGACAAGCCGGGCCATCCCAATGCTCCGCACGTGGACCGGGGCAAGGTATGGGTGGGGCATGACACCGGCCCCAACGATCCACACTACCATTTGGATCACCCCTGGGAGCATGGCCACTTCACCGGCGGAATCGGCCGTGGCCATGTCTGGCGCCTCGGAGGCGGCGGTCCAGGACGCTTTTGGTTCGGTGGTTTCTACTTCTCCGTAGCTCCTTATGATGTCGGCTACTGTAACGACTGGCTCTGGGATTCGGACGACATCGTTATTTACGACGACCCCGACCACATTGGCTGGTATCTAGCCTACAACGTGAGGCTCGGAGTCTACGTCCACGTGATGTATCTGGGAAGTTAGAACTAAGCGACGCAGTGGAGGGACGGGCGTCTCGCCCGTCCAGCCGGGCAAAGACGCCCGGCGCTCCACAGTCACAACTTCAACTTATTTCTTGTCGTCTTTCTTCTCTTCGGGCTTCCCCGTCCTGTCGTCCTTGTTTTTATCCGCGTTCTTATCCACGATCGACAATAGTTCGACCTCGAAAATCAGGGTCGCATCAGGGCCAATGTCCGCGCCCGCGCCCCGCTCGCCATAGGCAAGACTCGAAGGAATATAAAGCTGCCATTTCGACCCTACGGGCATCAACTGCAGCGCCTCCGTCCACCCTTTAATCACTTGACCAACGCCAAACGTAGCCGGCTGACCGCGCTTATAGGAGCTGTCGAATTCCGTACCGTTGATCAGAGTGCCGCGGTAATTACACACGACCGAGTCGGTTGCCGTAGGCTTCGGTCCCTTGCCTTCGGTCAGAATCTTGTATTGCAGCCCGTCAGGCAAAGTGACTACGCCCTCTTTACTCTTATTGGCGGCTAGAAAAGCTCCCCCTTCGGTTTTGTTCTTAGCCCCCGCCTCTTGCATCTTCTCCTGTTGTTCCTTGCGAACTTCGTTCTGCATCTCGGTGACCACGGCCTGCGCTTCTTCTTGCGTCAAGCGCGTCTTCGAACCTGCCGCAACGTCCTTAATTCCCTGGGCCACCAGATTCCAGTCCACTTCCACCGATTGCTTCTTTAGCTGCGCCCCGAGTCCGGTTCCAATGTTCATTCCCAACGCGTAGCTGAATTTATCCTTCTTCGTTGTAAGTGCCGCGGGAGCCGCCGTTCCTGGCTTCTTCGCCGTGGCGCTCGCCGTAGCTTTTTTCTGAGTTGTGGCTGCAGGAGCCGCTGGGGTCGTTGCCGCCGGAGTACTTGCTGGAGTCTGCTGCGCATAGCCAACTCCGGCCAGCATCATCGCTGCGGCCAATAGAAGCGCTGTCATGAGGAATTTTTGCATGTATCTATTCTCCCATTGCCCCGCATTCTGCGCCAGACCCGCGCTGGTACAAACGACACACGGGCGACGACCGAATTTCGCTATAATTCCCCGCATGAAAACCGGCCTGCTCTCAATCGCACTGCTTGGAATGGCGTTCGCCTCCACCAGCTCCGCTAAAGTTGTACTTCAACTCAAGGACGCCCAGGGCGATTCGGTGGGCACGGCGATTCTTTGGAAACATGCCCCCGGAATACGGATGAAGGTCAATTTTATGAATCTCCCTCCCGGCGAACACGCCATCCACTTCCATCAGAACGCGAGTTGCGACGCTCCGGACTTCAAGTCCGCCGGACCGCACTTCAATCCCGACGGGAAAAAACATGGGTTGGATAATCCGGAAGGCCACCACGCCGGCGACAATCCCAACTTCACTGCGGACGCCGACGGCAAAGCGCATTTCGAGTGGGACAATAAAGACGTCAACCTCGGTACCGACAGCCATTCGCTGTTCAGCAATGGAGGCACATCCCTCGTCGTTCACGCCAAGGCCGACGACCAGAAGACCGACCCCTCCGGCAACTCGGGTGATCGTATTGCCTGCGGCGTGATCACAAAGTAAACCGTAGCGGCGGCGTCCCGCAGGCTATTTTCGCTTGCGACACGCTTTCCTCGGAGCTGAAATCTCCAAGAGCTGATTCTTTACTTCACCGGCGGCACATATAGCGCCGGGATGCTCTGTTTGCTGACCATCTCATTTAACGCCACCAGGTCCTTTGACATCAATTCCCGACACTGCGCCAGCAACGGTTGTACCTCTCTCTCGAGATCCGCGAACACCTCGTACTGCTGCCGGGTGGGCGCTGCATCCGCCAAATCGACACTGCTGAGCAGTGAGTGTAAGCGCTCATCGATCAGCACCGGATAGTTCAAATTCGACTCCGAACTCTTCGAATTGACCTGAAGCAACTGCGACTCCAGATCGAGGCTTTTCTTATCGAAGTCCTTGGCCGCTGAAACGAGCGAAGCATAGCGTGCGTCGTCGCCCAAACGCCGCTCTAGCAAACGCGTTTGCGAACGCACCTCGCGGATCGTTCCCACCGCCTCGTGAATCTCCGAAACATGCGCCACGATCTTGCGTCCCAACTCGAACTGCTTCTGCACATCCTCGGTCGAGGCTTTCACTCGCGGGTCCAGCTTCAACTCCACCGACGACTTGTACGATTTTCCGTCCACCGTCAGCCGCACCTGATAGGTACCCGGCGGCATCATCGGCCCCCGATTACGGAATTCCGCGCTCGGTTCGCCTGCCAGCGGCGTCGCCCCCTGCTCACGCAAATCCCAGGCGAACCGGTTCACGCCGATGTCGGTGGGAATCTTCTCGTCGGGAGGAGTTTGATCGGGCCACTCAGGCGGAGTTTCAGCCTCCTTCTTTTCCTCGTTAGAGTAGCGCCGCACAACTTTGCCCGACGCATCCAGAAATTCCAGCGCCGCTACGCCTTTCGGCGCGGACGGCAGGTAGTAATAAACAATCGCGCCCGTCGGAGGATTCTCGCCCACCGGTTGCCGCCGTTCGAAAAAATCGGGCCAGCGCAGGCGATAAGTCGGTCGCGGCTGATAGAGCACGGCTGCCGCACCTGCTTGCGCCGCCGCCGCACGCAACGGTGTCAGATCGTCAAGAATCCAGAATGAGCGCCCATGCGTAGCCACGACGAGATCGTCATTTTTCACGATCAAGTCGTGGATCGGAGTGTTCGGCAGATTCAGCTGCAGCGATTGCCAGTTCGCCCCGCCATCGAATGAAACGTAGATTCCGGTTTCCGTGCCCGCGTACAAGAGATTCCTTCGCACCGGATCTTCGCGCACGGCGTGAGTGTACGCGCCATCCGGAATGCCGGTCGTGATCTTAGTCCACGACTTCCCGAAATCCGTGGTCTTAATAATGTACGGTTTGAGATCGTCGAGCTTATGCGTGTCAATCGCGGCGTACGCCGTGCCCGCGTCATGCGGCGAAGCTTCAATCAGACTCACCAGGCTCCACTCTGGAAAGAGCTTGGGCGTGACGTTCGCCCAGTTCTTGCCGCCATCGCGCGAAACGTGAATCAAACCATCGTCGGTTCCCGCCCACAACAGATCTTTCTGCACCGGCGACTCAGCGATCGTGAACACGGTGTCGTAATACTCGACTGTGGTATTGTCCTTGGTCAGCGGACCGCCCGAAGAAACCTGCTTGCTCTTATCGTTGCGCGTCAAATCGGGACTGATCGCGGTCCAGCTCTTGCCTTCGTCAGTCGTCTTGAAGACGCGCTCCGCGGTTGTGTAAATCACATTGGGATCGTGCGGGGAAATCTCGATTGGCTGTGTCCATCCCAGGCGGTATTTCATATCGCCTGCACCGTGGCCGGCAGAATCCTCGGGCCAGACCGTGATGTCCTGCTCCTGATTGCTGCGCCGGTCAAGCCGAGTCACCGCCCCCCCACCCGAGCCCGCATAAATGATATTGGAGTCGCGAGGATCGGGCGCAAGGTAGCCGCTCTCCCCGCCGCCCGCGTCGAACCAGTGCTCGCGTCCAACATAGCCGTCGTCGGTGCGGCTGAGAATGCCGATGGTCGAGTTGTCCTGCTGCGCGCCATACACCTTGTAGAGAAAGTCGTTGTCCGCCGCGACGTGGTAAAACTGCGCCGTCGGCTGGTTGTATTGCGTCGACCAATTCTTGCCGCCATCGACCGAGATGGTCGCGCCGCCGTCATTCGAGTCGATCATCCGATTTGGATTTTGCGGATCGATCCAGAAACCATGATGATCGCCATGCGGCGCAGGCAGAAGACTCAGGGTCTTGCCGCCATCGGTCGATCGGAAAGCGCCGGTGTTCAGCATGTACACCGTATCCGCGCTCTTCGGATCGGCAAAAATATGCGTGAAATACCAGGCGCGCTGCGTGAGCCGCTGATCGTCGTTAACGCGCGACCAGTTTTCGCCGCCATCATCGGACCGATAGAGCCCGCTCTGCTTCGACTCGATGAGCGCGTACACGCGATTCGAGTCCGCGCCTGAAACGCTGACTCCGATACGCCCCAGAATGCCCTCAGGAAGTCCCTTGCCCTCGAGATGCTTCCAGGAATTTCCTCCGTCGTTCGACCGGTACAAGCCGCTGCCGGGGCCGCCGCTTTCCAGGCTCCACGGCGTGCGCTGGATTTGATAAAGCGCCGCGAACATCACGTTGGAATTATGCGGATCGACCGCGAGATCGATTCCGCCCGACTTGTCATCCTTATAAAGGACTTTGTCCCAGGTCTTGCCGCCATCGTTGGTACGGAAAATTCCGCGCTCCGTATTCGGCCCGTAGGCGTGGCCGAGCGCCGCAACCAGCACATGATCGGGGTTGCGCGGATCGATCCATACTCGGGCGATATGCTGCGTGTCCTTCAATCCAACGTGCTGCCATGTCTTGCCGCCGTCGGTCGTCTTGTAAACTCCATCGCCATAGGAAATATTGCCGCGCAGACAGGACTCGCCCGTCCCCACATAAATCACGCTTGCATTCGACTCCGACACGGCAATCGCGCCGATCGATGAGATCACGCTTCCATCGGAAATCGGCTGCCAGCTGACACCCCCATCGGTTGTCCGCCACACGCCTCCGGCAACGGCGCCGAAATAATAGGTGAAGGGACGGCCCGGAATCCCGGCGACGGCCAGCACGCGGCCGCCGCGATAGGGCCCAATGTCGCGCCACTTCATTCCTTTGAACTGCGCCTCGTTGTACGGCTGCGCCGCCGCCGAAATTGCAAACGCCACAACCAGGACACACCACACCAACCCACTGCGAATCCTCATGTATGACCCCCGAAAAAAGTTGAATAAACGACCGATTATAGTAACCCATTGCTGAGCTAAGCGATTGCGTGGAGACAGCCACCCTCGTCTGTCCAGCGGCACAAAGCGCGGCCGCGTTCAGGACGAATAAAGAAACTCCAACGCCTCCGGAAACCGCGCCGCCCAAGCCGATTCGCTGTGTGTCGCCCCGTCGTCGATGCGAACTCTCAACCGTTGTTCGTCCAAGCCAGCCTCGCGCAGCAAATACTCCAGTTCGCGGACATCGCCGACAATCTTAGCGTCTTTCTCCACATCGCCCGTTTCATGTGTCCCAGTAGCCAGGTAAATACGCTCTGGCCAACTGCGGAATCGGCGGCTTTCTTCCAGAATCTTTCGCTTTGCCACGAATAGCGACGGACTCTCAATTAACAATCGCCCAAACACTCCAGGGGCTGCCATTTGCGTGTACAACGTGATAAGGCCTCCGAGCGACGATCCACCCAATCCTGTATTCTCCGGCCCCTTCAGCACCGGATAGTAGCCTTCGATTAACGGCAGCACTTCGCGTTGCAGAAACTCCGGATAGTCCTTTCCCTTTGCATTCCACACCCTGGGATCTTTTGACTTGTACGGAATATATTCGTTGGCACGGATCTTGGTGTTATCGATACCGACAATGATGAGCGGCCGAATCTTTTTTTCAGTAATCAGACGTTTCGCAGTCTCACCCACCTGCCAATGCACCCCGGCAAACGCCGTCGCCGGATCGAACAGATTCTGACCGTCATTCAAATATAAGACTGGATAGCGCGCTGCACCCGCTCCGCCATAATTAGGAGGCAGCCAAACCCGCAGCAGCCGCGTGTTCCCAAAGATGCGACTACTCAGTTCGTGCACCCAAAGGTTGCCGGCCGCAACCGGCACGGCAGCGCTGCTGCTCTTCGTCTTCACCTTTCGCGTTATCGGCGGGGACATGGAGTGAATCGGGTTCCGTGTCAAAGTTTCGTATTGGGGTTTCGTGTCAGACTTTCGTATTGGAGTTTCGTGTCAAAGTTTCGTATCAGGGTATCGCTTCAGCGATACCGCAAGTTTCCGAAATTGGAAACCCCCTCAGGGGCCGAGACTGCCTACCTACGACTGCCACTCCACCAGATGACCCCCGCCAAAATCGTCGTAGTCGCAATCAGGGCAAACGAACTCAGACACAAAATGCACCACACTCCCAGCACGCGCGCTTCAATGTAAGTCAGATACAAAGCGAACGCCAGGCCCGCCGCGGCCGCGCCAAAGAGCATTGCTGGAGTCTCGCGGCGCTCGCGATAAACCGTGGCCAACCCAACCAGCGCCGCGTATCCGAGCATCCCGATCAACGCCACCGGAATGCCAAGAATCGACGAATACTCGCTGCGGTTCACGATGTCGCAGTTGAAAGTTCCCCCGATATCGCAGTAAGCAGTTTTCAAAGTCGCGTAATGATGCTGCAGCGACACCGACGACACCACAAGTCCGCACACCGCCAAAATGGCCACCAGACTCATCAGCCGCTCTATCGAAGGTTTCATGGCAGTGGGCAACCCGTCCGGTTGCTGAGTTCCTGCAGGGTAAAAACACGTTCCTCTCTTTCGCCGGTCGGCGGAAACTGCCAGGTGGGATAATGCGCGACATTCGCGTCTTTGCAAACCTGCGCCTCTCCCTGCAGTTGGCCCTTGATGCCGCACTCCGTATAGGGCGCATACTCGAACGAAGCGCCGAACATTTCTTTTTGATCGGTGCAATGCGGACACCACCATGCCCCGTACATCTTCACCCCGCGCGCACTAAGACACCGTGCAAACGCGTCGTGCTTGTGCTGGCTGCGGTTGTCAACATAGTAAGCGAGGCCAATCACCACTACCGCAAGCGCCGCAAAGATTGCGACGCGCTTCCATTTCGGACTAAGACCGCTCGTCCCCAATCTTTCCTTTTGCCGTTCTCTTCGCTCTTGCGACATCCGCTTTTTATATCATGAGAGGGCAGACGAGTTGCTGCATCTTCTTTGGACGAAACGGGAAATACGGCAAGCCGAGTCGACAAAACATTCGTTCACGCCACCACCCGAAGCGCCTCAGGCAACACGTCAATCGCCTTACATTGCAGCGTCAGCACCTCGCCGTCCACCATTACATCCACCGGAGCGTCGAGTTGAAACTCCGCATGCCGCACCGCGTGCCGCTCCGCCAGCGGGTGCCGGATATGCGTGCCATCGTAGAGAGTCGCCAAATTCCGGATCAGTCCCAGTCGCCCAATCGGCCCCCACCGCACATACTCAATCAATCCATCGTCGGTAGTCGCGTCAGGTGCAATCATCATCGTACCGCCCGTGAACTTGCTGTTGCTGAAAGCCAGGAACAAGCAGCGCCGCGTGTCAAACTCTTGCTGATTATCGAACCGCACCGGAAACGACCGGCGTTCAAGCCGCGCCAGACGAAGAAAAATCGATAACAGATATCCGAACTGGCCCAACCGTTGAAACCGCCGATGCCGCAGCGTCGCCACGTCCGCTGCAAAACCTAATGTCAGCAGATTGGTGTAGTAGAGAGCGCCATCTTTGTGAGCTAGCCGCAAAACATCGCAAGGCCGCGTACGTCGCGTCTCAAGCGCCCGAAGAGCGTGTTCCAGGCCGCTCTCGCCCGATGCGATATCTTCAAAATCGCGCAGAAACGAATTGCCCGTTCCCAGTGGGAGAAACCCCAGCGTAGCAATTCGATTTTCCCTGTCAGAAGATTCGTCAGACCCGCTCTCCGGAAACAGCCCATTCACGATCTCATAGGAAGTCCCATCCCCACCCACCGCGAGAAACTTCCGCACACCGCGCCGATAGGCCTCGCGCGCAATTTGCGTGGCCTCGCCCGGAGCGCGAGTCGTCGCAGTCTCAATCGCAATGCCAGTGCTCCGCAGTCGGGCAAGCACGGACGCCACTCGCTCGCCGCACCGCCCGCCGCCGGCCGCCGGATTAATAATGGCAAGAAAAGTTTCGTTCACGAATTGCTTATAGCCTCCCAGACTCTGGGCGTTAGCTCACTGCGATACGTTGGAATCCACGAAAGCCAGGAGCCAGTAGCTAGAAGCTATATCTCCACCACTCCCGACCGCGCAGCTCCCGCGCCAATCTCCGCCGCCAATTCTCCTCGCTTGATCTTGATCGATGCCGTTCGCGGAAAATCCTTCTCCCACAGCAGATACCCGCCCACACGTTTGAAGTCAGCGAGCTGCCGGTTCCGCGAAACGATTTCCTCGCGCAAGCGAACGTCGAATTGCTGGTTCGGCTCCAGTCGCGCCACCAGAACCAGCATCTCGTTGCCCAGGGTTTTCTGTGGCCACAAATAATTCGCCGCGAACACGCAGTATTCCTTCACCGGCAGGCCATCAAACACCGCTTCAATGTCCTCGGGATAAATATTCTTTCCACCTTCGGTGACGATCATATTCTTTTTGCGCCCGACGAGTTGCAAGTGCCCGTGCCCGTCAAAGCGCCCCTGATCGCCCGTTAGCAGCCAGCCTTCGACGATCGTCTGCGCCGTCTGTGCGGGGTCATCCAGGTAATGCGACATCACCGCGCGGCTCCGCACCGCCACTTCGCCAATCCCGTCGGTGTCCGGATTCAACACCCGCACCTCGGTCCCGGGCAGCGGCTTGCCCACTGTATCGGCGCGAAACGGTTTCAGATCATTAAGCGTCACCGCCGTGCAAGCCTCCGTCAGGCCGTACCCGCACGTCACCGGAATCCCCAGATCGTAGAAAAACTGCAAGGTCGATGGATCCGTGAACGCTCCGCCGACAATCAACGCTTGCAGCTCTCCTCCGAAAGCCTTATGCACCTGCGGCAGCAAACGCCGGCTCAACTTCACCCGCGGACGCCCGCGCGTCAACATTTTGTTCAACCCAATCAACCGGTCCAGCACCCACCTCTTGCGTGGCTCCAGTTCATCAAACTTGGCGCGCAGCCCGCGTTCCAGATTCTTCAACACCATCGGTACCAGGCTCACATAAGTGATGCGATAACGAATAAACGCATCGCGCACAAACTCGGGACGCAGCGTCCGCAAATGAACCACGCACGCCCCGCACACAAACGGCCCGATAAATCCCACCATGAAATCGATCGCGTGATTAGTCGGCAGAATGCTCAAATAGCGCACGCCCGGCCAAAACGGATACCACGCCGTCAGCGAAGCGCACTGCTCCAGATAACTGTCATGCGTAAGCACGCATCCCTTGGGGCGCCCGCCTGTCCCCGACGAGTACACAATGCAAGCCGTATCCTCGCGCTGTCGCGCCACAAACTGAGGATCGCCTTTCCTCTTGAATTCCTCCCAGCGATAAGCGCCGTGCATTTCCACTCCCGCCGGCGCTTCCGTCACCAGCACAATCTCGGCCGCGAGTGTTGCGAATTCAGGCGACTGCGTGATCGCCCGCCACAGATAATATTCGACAACTACCAACCGCGCCTTCGAATGCGCCAGCAGTTGCAGATGCTCGGCGGCGGTCAATTTGTAATCGAGCGGCACCAGCACGCCGCCACAAAAGAAAATCGAATAAGCCGAAATCAGCCATTTCGATTGGTTCGGCATGATGATCGCGGCGCGGTCTCCCGCCTTGAACTCCGCGTCCTCAAGCGCGCGGCAAAGTGGTCGCGCCATATCCCTAAAATCAGAGTAAGTAAGCCGCACTTTTTCGCGATCACGATCGGCTTCAATCAGGCAGGTTTCGTTCGGCCAGCGCTCCAGCGCATCTTTG
>JBAVAA010000107.1:0-6058 GCA_049585515.1 Terriglobales bacterium
ATACACAACGAAGGATTGGGTGCGGCTGGCTGCCAGGTTGAGTCTTCTAGTCACAGAGCCCAAAGTGCGGGCCGCGATTAACAATCAAATCAAGGACCGGGTCGAGGATCTGACCGATCGTGTCTCCGAAAAATTCGGCGACGTCAGCGACACTGTGGCGAGTAAGTATGAGGACGCCGCCGATCGTCTCGAGGCTGCCGCCGACGCGCTGCAAGGCAAAACGTCCTGGGTTTCGCCGGTGACTGGATTTTTGCTGGGCGTTGGAATCGGTGCGGGATTGGGGATTTTGCTGGCGCCCGCCTCCGGCAGCGAGATCCGCGAGTCTGTTCGCGATAAAGCGGCTGATGTTACAAACAGGTTTCGCCGCTCGGTCATGAACATGCCCTCCACGGGTACCGAAGGAAGATAGGCGGAATCATCAGAGGCGCTGCTCACCAAGAATGAAAACGCGACTCCGAGGAGTCTGCTAGTGTTTGAAAGGGTGCCGCGGGAGGAGACTCCCGCGCACCCCCATTACGGCAAAGGCTTGCTACACTACTAGACTGCTGAGGGTCCCTTATGAGCGAAAAGCCCAGCACCACCCTGCCCGGCACGGTTGAAAAAATCATTAAGCCCATATCCCCCGAAGAGCATGAGAAAGCCCAGATCGCCATTCATGGGGCGGACGACCTTTATCGCGAGATACGTATTGAGAATACGTTGACCGATGAAAAAGGCGAAAAGTTGAGTCTTAAGAAGGGAGCGGAGGTGGAAATCACTGTCGAAGCACCACTCGAGGCAACGACTCCGCAAAGCAACGAGAAACACGATCGGCGCCAGGAAGCATAACGGCTCGCCAATACTTCTCGCCGAAATCGATCGTTACATCTACTCTCAGGTTCACTACAGTATCTACCCTAGTGTCTCCGGATATTGGTTCAGTTAAGTTAATCCTCAGAAATTACGCCCATCATTGAGCGCTACCGGGGATATTCACCCATCCGCCGCAAGCGCCTTTTACGTTCCGTTATTAACCCCGAAGCAGGCGACACTCAGAACCAAGCTGGAGAAGATAGTCATGACACCAAACGCACCCGCCGCCTACGGAATGTACACGAATGATGTCGCACTTCAGCAAGTCGTACAGACCTTGAACCAATCGGGATTCGATAAGCAAGACATCTGCATGATGGTTTCACCCAAGCACCCGATTGCTGCCGCCGTCCGCAGGGCAAACGTTCTCAATGCCGAGCCTGAAACGGGCGCGGTCACGGCGAAGCTGATCGGCTGGCTTATGAAGTTCGGTGCGGTGATGATCCCGACCGTCACGACGTTTGTTCGGTCGCCCTCATTCCTTCGTGCCCTGATGTCGAGGAGGGATTCCCCGGCAGTGTATAGCAACTTGAAAGCTCTTGTCGGTCTGGGCTTCTCGGAATACGACGCAGTACGATTTGAGCAAGAGCTGCGTGAAATGGGAGTCCTGGTCTATGTTGCGTGCATGGAAACCGATCGAACAATGAGTGCGATAGAAGTGCTGCGCCGGACTGGAGCCAACGAAACTGCCGCGCTTGATGGAATGATGGCGCCCGCCTGAAAGCGATACTTCGCGCGCTTCCCTCCCCTTGCCTACAGTAAAGACCCTAGAGTCAGCCTCCAGTTTTTCATGTAAAAAATCAGTGTTTGGCCAGTAATTCCTGTGGCATTCAGACAGATGTTTCCAGGTAACCTTGATTTGGGCGGTGTGTCGGTTGATAGCACGCTGGAAGCAAGTGCTTGGATGTTCCTGCCCTCCCCCCAAGTAAAACCATCCGCTCGTCCCCGTTTGACGGGGGCAGGCAGCATGGTGAGTCAGAGTGTTTTGTCGGGACACCAGATTCTCCCTCGCTCCCGGAGACGATTGCGATGACGAAGAGACACAACACAGAGGCGGCGACAGTAGTTGCCAATGTCGAGCCCGAGGCGCGCGAGCGCGAGAACGAAAAAAAGAATGGGCACTCGGTGTTGGTGACCGAGTCCACCGCGCCCGACCTCAGCGTGATCCTGGCCAGTCTGCAGACTATGCGGGATGGCGATTTTTCCGTCCGGCTCCCCGGATCCTGGACCGGCCTGGAAGGAAAGATCGCCGACACTTTTAACTCCATTGTCGCCGCCAATCAACAGATGGCGCAGGAATTGAAGCGCGTCGGACAGGTGGTTGGCAAAGAAGGAAGGACGCGTGAACGCAGCCGTTTTCACGAAGCCAGAGGGGCGTGGGGCGATATCGAAGTTTCGGTAAACACCCTGGTCGAAGACCTGCTTCGTCCGACCGCCGAAGTTACACGTGCAATCGCAGCTGTCGCGCAGGGAAATCTGACTCAAACCGTCCGCTTGGACGTCGACGGACGGCCGCTGGAAGGCGAGTTTCTCCGGTCCGCCAACATCGTCAACACCATGATTCAGCAGCTCGGCGTTTTCACTGCCGAGGTAACGCGCGTAGCGCGCGAAGTGGGCACCGACGGCAAACTGGGCGGACAGGCTCTGGTTCCCGGCGTGGCCGGCACGTGGAAGGACCTAACCGACTCCGTCAACTCGATGGCCAGCAACCTCACCGGCCAGGTGCGTAACATCGCCGAAGTGGCGACGGCAGTTGCCAGCGGCGATCTCTCCCGCAAGATTACGGTCGATGTGCGCGGCGAAATCCTGCAGCTTAAAGAGGCCATCAACACGATGGTGGATCAGCTGCGCTCATTTGCTTCTGAAGTCACGCGCGTAGCTCGTGAGGTAGGTACGGATGGCAAACTCGGCGGCCAGGCAGTCGTCGTGGGCGTGGCTGGAACCTGGAAAGATCTCACCGACTCTGTGAATGCGATGGCCGGCAACTTGACGGCCCAGGTCCGCAATATCGCCGAGGTGACCACGGCCGTGGCCCGCGGCGATTTGTCGCGCAAGATCACGGTCGACGTGAAGGGCGAAATTCTCGAACTGAAAGACACCATCAATACGATGGTCGATCAGCTGAACGCGTTCGCCGGCGAAGTCACGCGCGTGGCCCGCGAAGTCGGTACGGAAGGCAAGTTGGGCGGACAGGCGCAGGTGCCGGGTGTTGGCGGAACGTGGAAGGATTTAACCGACAACGTCAATTTCATGGCCAGCAACCTCACCGGTCAGGTCCGAAACATCGCAGAAGTGGCGACGGCCATTGCGAATGGCGATCTCTCGCGCAAAATTACGGTGGACGTGCGCGGCGAAATTTTGCAGCTGAAAGAAACACTGAACACGATGGTGGATCAGCTGAACCGTTTCGCCGGCGAAGTCACGCGTGTGGCCCGCGAAGTCGGCAGCGAGGGCCGCCTCGGCGGACAGGCTAACGTGCCTGGCGTTGCGGGCACATGGAAAGATCTCACCGACTCCGTAAACTCCATGGCAGGTAACCTCACCGGTCAGGTCCGGAACATCGCCGAGGTGACTACGGCCGTGGCCCGCGGCGATTTGTCGCGCAAGATCACGGTGGACGTGAAAGGTGAAATTCTCGAACTCAAGAACACCATCAACACGATGGTGGACCAGCTCAACGCGTTCGCCGGCGAAGTGACGCGCGTGGCCCGCGAGGTGGGTACGGAAGGCAAGCTCGGCGGACAGGCGCAAGTCCCGGGCGTTGCCGGAACGTGGAAAGATCTCACCGACAACGTGAACTTCATGGCCAGCAACCTGACTGGTCAGGTACGAAACATCGCCGAAGTGTCCATGGCTGTGGCCCGCGGCGATTTGTCACGCAAGATCACAGTCGATGTGCGCGGCGAAATTCTGGAACTCAAAGACACAATCAACACGATGGTGGACCAGTTGCGTTCGTTCGCGTCGGAAGTGACGCGCGTGGCACGCGAAGTGGGCACTGACGGCAAGCTCGGCGGACAGGCGCAGGTTCCGGGCGTCGGCGGCACCTGGAAAGATCTCACTGACTCGGTCAATTCCATGGCCAGCAACCTGACCGGCCAGGTGCGTAATATCGCCGAAGTTTCCACGGCGATTGCCAGCGGCGATCTCTCCAAAAAAATAACGGTAAACGTCAGCGGCGAAATTCTGTTGCTGAAAGAAACCATCAACACGATGGTGGATCAACTCAACGCGTTCGCCGGTGAAGTCACGCGCGTGGCCCGCGAAGTCGGTACGGAAGGCCGCTTGGGCGGACAGGCCAAT
This sequence comes from Terriglobales bacterium, assembly GCA_049585515.1. Classification (GTDB taxonomy): domain Bacteria; phylum Acidobacteriota; class Terriglobia; order Terriglobales; family Acidobacteriaceae; genus Acidiflorens. Next base: position 4,156 of record JBAVAA010000107.1, read on the forward strand.
GTGCCCGGAGTCGCCGGAACGTGGAAGGATCTTACGGACTCCGTCAATTCGATGGCCGGCAACCTTACCGGTCAGGTGCGAAACATTGCCGAAGTGACTACGGCCGTGGCGCGAGGCGATTTGTCGCGCAAGATCACGGTCGACGTAAAGGGCGAAATTCTCGAACTCAAGAACACCATCAACACGATGGTGGATCAACTCAATGCCTTCGCCGGAGAAGTGACGCGCGTCGCCCGCGAAGTCGGCACCGATGGAAAGCTGGGCGGACAGGCGCAGGTGCCGGGCGTAGCCGGAACCTGGAAGGATCTCACGGACAACGTCAACTTCATGGCCAGCAACCTTACTGGCCAAGTGCGTAACATCGCTGAGGTTGCGACGGCCATTGCCAATGGCGATCTTTCGAAAAAGATCACGGTGGATGTGCGCGGCGAAATCCTGCAGCTCAAGGAAACGCTGAACACCATGGTCGAGCAATTGCGTTCGTTCGCCGCCGAAGTGACGCGCGTCGCCCGCGAGGTTGGAAGCGAAGGCCGTCTGGGCGGACAGGCGAACGTGCCTGGAGTCGCCGGTACGTGGAAAGATCTTACCGACTCCGTAAACGCAATGGCCGGAAACTTGACCGGCCAAGTCCGCAACATCGCTGAAGTGACGACGGCCGTAGCCCGCGGCGACTTGTCGCGCAAAATTACAGTCGACGTGAAAGGCGAAATTCTCGAACTGAAGAACACCATCAACACGATGGTGGACCAGCTCAACGCTTTCGCCGCCGAAGTAACGCGCGTGGCGCGTGAAGTCGGTACCGAAGGCAAACTCGGCGGACAAGCACAGGTGCCGGGTGTGGCCGGCACGTGGAAAGATCTCACCGACAACGTCAACGTGATGGCCGCCAACCTGACGGAACAAGTCCGCGGTATCGTGAAGGTCGTGACCGCCGTCGCCAATGGCGAACTCACTCAGAAGCTGACCGTGAACGCGAAGGGTGAGGTCGCCGCTCTGGCAGAAACCATCAACAACATGACGGACACGCTCGCCACCTTCGCCGATCAGGTCACAACCGTGGCGCGCGAAGTCGGCGTCGAAGGCCGACTCGGCGGGCAGGCCAACGTCCCCGGCGCCGCCGGTACGTGGAAAGATCTCACCGGCAACGTCAATCTCCTGGCTGATAACCTCACCAACCAGGTGCGAGCCATCGCCGAGGTGGCTACAGCAGTCACCAAGGGCGACCTTACTCGCTCCATCCAAGTGGAAGCCAGCGGCGAAGTGGCGGAGTTGAAAGACAACATCAATACGATGATCGACAACCTCCGCCTGACCACCGATCGCAACACCGAACAGGACTGGCTCAAGACGAACCTGGCCCGTTTCACCGGTATGTTGCAGGGGCAACGCGATCTGGCGACAGTGGGACGAATGCTGCTCTCAGAATTGGCGCCTCTGGTTAGCGCTCAACAAGGCGTGATCTACCAGATGGGAACCGACGAATCCGCAGAGATGGTGCTTCTCTCGGCATTTGCCGGCGACGGCGAGGATGGGCACCTGCGTCGTTTGAAGATCGGCGAAGGTTTAGTTGGACAATGCGCGGCAGAAAAGGAACGAATGTTGATTTCCGATCTGCCGCCGAACACCATCTCGATTCGGTCTGGCCTGTTTGAAGCTGTGCCACGAAACGTAATCGTTCTGCCTGTCCTTTTCGAAGACCGTGTCAAAGCGGTCATCGAACTGGCCTCGCTGAGCGCCTTCACAACTTCGCACCTTGCATTTCTTGAGCAACTCACCGCCAGCATCGGCATCGTGCTCAACAGTATCGAAGCCACGATGCAGACGGAAGGCCTGTTGAAGCAGTCGCAGCAATTGGCCACCGAACTCCAAATGCAGCAGAAGGAGTTGCAGCAAACCAACGAGC
>JBAVAA010000108.1:0-17866 GCA_049585515.1 Terriglobales bacterium
TAAGAGGTAAGGACTGAAAATAAAATGAAGGGGATTTCGACCCACGTTCTCGATATAGTCGCAGGGCAACCGGCAAAAGACGTTCCGGTTCGCTTGGAGCGGCGAGACTCGTCCGGCGCCTGGCGGCTGCTGGCAGCGGCGCGAACCGATCAGGACGGCCGATGCGCTCAGTTGCTCCCCGAGAAGGAAGTGCTGACTCCAGGGCTTTATCGTCTGGGTTTCGAGACCGCGACCTACTTTGCGGCGCGCCAACACGACGGCCTGTACCCGTTGGTGGAAGTTACCTTTCAGGTTCGAGATGGCGAACAGCATTTTCATATCCCGCTGCTGCTAAGCCCCAACGGCTATACCACGTATCGAGGAAGCTGAAGCATGATCGCAGTGGCCGAAAACAAATACGGGAAGTCGCGTGTCCGTCTGGTCCAGGTAAAACGCAAGGGCGACTGGCATGACCTGCGTGAGTGGACGGTGGAGATACTGTTGCAGGGTGATTTCGATTCCTGCTTCGTGGAAGGCGACAACAGCAAGATTCTACCCACGGACACTTTGAAAAACATGGTCTATTCGCTGGCGCGAGATTCTGCCGCCACTTGCATGGAGGAGTTCGCCAAGGAAATGATCGAGTTTCTTCTCCGCCGCAATCCTCAGATATCAGGAGCGGAGGTGTCGATATCGGAGAAGGCGTGGGAGCATCTTCAAATCGGCGGCAAACCCCATCCCACAACATTTGTTCAGGCGAGTGTAGAAATCCAAACCGCCAAAGTGACGCAATCTCGGGCGAGCGATTTTTTCGTGAAAGCGGGATTTGAAAACCTGGTCATCATGAAAACAGCGGGATCCGCATTCGAGGGCTACATTCAGGATTCGCTGACCACATTGCCACCAGCAAAGGATCGATTGCTGGGCACCGCTGTGAGCGCCAATTGGAACTATATGCGGGCCGACGCGGCATTAGCTTCCGTGCGCGCGAAAGTCCGCGAAATTCTACTGTCGCAGTTTGCAGCTCACCAGAGCGAGTCTGTGCAACACACGCTCTATGCCATGGGGAAAGCCGTATTAAAAGACGTTGCCGAGGTTAACGACATCGAATTGGCCATGCCGAACAGGCATTGCCTGCTGGTCGATCTTTCGCGCTTCGGGCAGGACAATCCGAACGAAATCTTTGTGCCCGTCGACGAACCCCACGGCAACATCCAGGCGCGCCTTCGTCGCGAGGATGGTGTCGCCTAAGAATGACGTCGCTTGTTCCAAAAAATATGCCTGACTGCGAAGCCTTAGCCCGCGAGGTCATTGCGCGCTGCCAGACTCTCGCCGGCTTCAGTGAAGATGCGGCGAGCATCCGCCGCACATTCCTCTCCCCGCCCATGCGCGATTGCCACCGGGAAATTGCCCGATGGATCGGGCCTCTTGGTGCAACGTCCAGAGTGGACGCGGCGGGAAATCTGCACATTCTCTATCCAGAAAGAGGCGACCCACCGCGGCTGCCGCGCCTGCTTATCGGTTCGCATCTGGACACCGTACCCAACGCCGGGGCTTACGACGGCATTCTCGGAGTAGTTCTTGCCATTGCCCTCGTCAGTGCTTTCACAGACCGCAGCCTTCCCTTCGCCCTCGAAGTGGTCGGTTTTTCGGAGGAAGAAGGAGTGCGCTTTGGCGCTCCGTTTATCGGCAGCCGCGCGCTAGTAGGCACCCTGGATGAAGAACTGCTGAACCGGGAGGATAAACAAGGAATTTCGATACGCCAGGCGATCGCAGATTTCGGTTTGAATCCCACGGAAATTGATCAGGCTGCGATCCACGACGACGTTCTCGGCTATATAGAATTCCACATTGAACAGGGGCCGGTGCTGGAGAACGCCGGCCGCCCGCTGGGAGTCGTGGAAGCCATCGCCGGCCAAAACCGGCTGGAGTTCACCTTCGAGGGCCATGCTAATCATGCGGGTACGACACCGATGAATCTCCGCCATGATGCTCTCGCAGCCACAGCCGAGTGGATCAATGCGGTCGAACGACATGCGCAGAGTGCCTCGCAGGATACTTCGCACGCTGCTCGTGGATTGGTGGCCACGGTAGGCGCAATTCAAGCCAAACCGGGCGCGGCCAATGTCATTGCCGGAGAGACCAGAGTAAACCTCGATGTGCGTCATCAAAGCGACGACGTGCGCAAGGCTGCGGTGGACTATTTTGTTCGTCAGGCGGAGGATATTGCCACGCGTCGCGGGGTAAGTGTCCGATGGAATGTGCTATTGGACCAGCCGGCTGTGCCTATGGATCCATTTCTAGTGCGCCAGGTGGAACAGGCCATCGCCAGGGCGGGGTGCGAGCCCTACCGCATGGTGAGCGGCGCCGGCCACGACGCCATGATCTTGGCGGAAAAAGTTCCGGCGGCCATGATTTTTCTCCGTACACCCGGCGGCATCAGCCACGATCCGGCAGAATCGGTGGAAGTTGGAGACGTGGCGAAGGCAATCGAGTGCGGATTGCGGCTTGTGGAGCAGTTGGCATCCTCTTCCGAATTTCAAAGAAAGACACTCCATGCATAATCTCGGCCATACGCGAAGCTCACACCAGCCGAATCATCTTCTGCTGACACCCGACACATTTGTACGGACGGCGCTCCCGGGCATGAAGAGTTGCGCAGCGATCGTCCATACAGGGCCCGCATCGGGCGCGCGATTTACTGAGTACACGGCGGAGTTTGAGGCGGACGGCGAAATGGGAAGCACGAAAACGCAGCGCTTTATTTTCGTCATGGAAGGCGCGGTCAAACTGGAGACGCCGGGTAAGCAATTCAAGATCGGGGCGCGCGGTTATGCCTATTTGCCGCAGGAATTAACGCATCGGATTACGGCAACCGAGAAGAGCCGCGCGGTTGTGATCGAAAAATCATACGAATTGCTGGAGGGCACTGCGCCACCCGAACTAATCGTTTCGCACGAAGACAAAGTTGACCCCCATCCGCTCGACGACGATCCGGACTTGCAGGTCAGGTGTCTTTTGCCGGATGAGCAGAGCTTCGATTTCGCGGTCAATACCATGGTTTACCAGCCCGGCGCAGCGCTCAGCATGGTAGAAATGCATGTTATGGAACACGGGCTGATCATGCTCGAAGGCGGAGGAATCTACCGGCTCGGCGATCATTGGTATCCGGTGACGGCCGGAGATTTCATTTGGATGGCGCCTTGGTGCCCGCAGTGGTTTGGAGCCATTGGAAAGGTCCCCGCCAAATATCTCATCTACAAAGATTGGAACCGGCATCCGCTCGCTGGCGCACGGATATGAAAATCGAAGTTGACGGTGACCGGCTGCAATCTGAGATTGAAGCGCTGGCCTCGATTTCCGATGCGGAGCCGCCCGCGGTCACGAGAATTGTTTTTACTCCCGCCGACCTTAAAGCCCGCGCCTGGCTCGCGGCCCGGTGCGTAGAAGCCGGCCTTCCCCTCCGCCACGATCCCATTGGAAACACTTTCGCCCGCTGGACTGGTTCCGATCCCGCGCTTCCCGCAGTAGGCACCGGCTCCCATATCGACGCGATTCCCAACGCAGGGAAATATGATGGAGTCGTCGGAGTTCTCGGTGGTCTCGAAGCGATTCGCGCTCTGCAGCGCAGCGGATATCGCCCACGGCGTTCCATCGAACTGCTGGTCTTCACTTCGGAAGAGCCGACCCGCTTCGGGATCGGCTGCATCGGCAGCCGCATGCTTTCAGGAACACTTTCTGCGGAAACCGCACGGCAACTCAAGGACAGCGAAGGCACGTCACTCGATGCCGTTCGCGATAGCGCGGGCGTACGAGGAGATCTCGAAGCCGTAAAACTGTCCACTACTTATTACAAAGCATTCGTTGAATTGCATATCGAGCAGGGCCCCATACTCGAGCGCAAGCGAATTCCACTGGGCGTGGTGACCAGCATCGCAGCTCCGGCGAGCCTGCGCATTTCCATCGAAGGTTCGGGCGGACACGCGGGCGGAGCTTTGATGCCGGATCGTCGCGACGCCTTATGTGCCGCTGCGGAACTGATTCTGGCGATCGAGAACGCCGCGCGCACCAGCGGCGCCGTCGACACCGTAGCGACGGTCGGCATCTGCAAAGTTTTCCCTGGCGCCGTGAACAGCATTCCCAGTCGGGTTCACCTCACAGTTGACGTTCGCGACACCGATCTCAAACGGCGCGACGGCGTGATGCAAAAGATGGAGAGCGCCGGTCACGAGATCTCGGCGAAGCGTCAGATTTCGATGCATACCGAGTTGGTAAACGCGGATGCGCCCGCCGATTGCGCCCCAGCGGTGATCGAAACTCTAAGTGCGTCCTGCCACAAACACAATCTGACTTTTCTTTCCATGGTGAGTCGCGCTTACCATGACTCGCTCTTCATGTCACGCATCGCTCCGACCGCTATGTTGTTTATTCCCTGCCGCAATGGATACAGTCACCGTCCCGATGAGTACGCATCTCCGGAAGACATTGCCCACGGAACGCTCGTCCTGGCAGAAACTCTGGCTGCGCTCTCACAATAGCGCTCATCGCTGAGGGTACACCGGCGTGTTTGCGGATTTCCGGATCCTGGCATAACCCGGCTTAATGACCGAGTAAATCAAATCGCAGCGCTCGTTGTAAGGCAAGAAGGCGCTCTTCATCGCATTGATGGTGATCTTCTCGAAGTCATCCAAAGACAAACCAAACGTCTCCGCTGCGGCCTCGAATTCCTGAGTCATGCTGGTGCTGCTCATCAATCGATTGTCGGTGTTGAGAGTGACGCGGAATTTCTCCTGATAGAGAATCTTGAAGGGATGCTCCGCCAAGCTCGGGGTGGCTCCCGTATGAACGTTACTCAGCAGGCAAATCTCCAGCGGGATGCGCTTATCGAGAACGTACTGGGCAAGGTCGCCGAGTTTCACAGCATTGCCATGGACAACCGCGATATCATCGATCAGCCGTGTTCCATGTCCGATGCGGTGCGCCCCGCAGTACTGAATCGCCTGCCAAATCGATTCCTTCCCATACCCTTCTCCGGCGTGAATCGTAATGTTAAAATTCTCCCGCTGAATGTAGTGGAAAGCTGCCACATGTTTTTTGGGAGGATAACCCCCTTCTTCTCCTGCAAGATCAAAGCCGACCACGCCGCGCGCGCGAAAATCGACAGCCAGTTCCGCCATTTCGAGCGATACATCCATGTTGCGCATAGCGCAAATGATTAATCCCGAAGCAATTCCAAAATCCTTGCGCCCTCGCTCCAGTCCCTTCAACACAGCCGCGACCACTTGTTGGTGGGTCAATCCTTTGTGCGTGTGGAAAATCGGCGCGAAGCGAGTTTCAAAATACACCACACCATCTTTGCTCAGATCCCCGGCTTGTTCGTAGGCAACCCGCTCCAAGGCCTCCTCCGTTTGCATCACCGCGATGGTATGCTTGAATCCCTCCAGATATTTGGCGAGGCTCCCCTGATTCGCGCCGCGATGAAACCATTGCGCCAGCGCTACGGGGTCATTAGTGGGAAGTTCCGAATATCCCACATCTTCTGCCAGATCAATCACAGTTTGCGGTCGCAGCACACCATCCAAATGCTCGTGCAAAAGAACCTTGGGATAACTCCGCAACGTTTCTTTATCAGGTTTCATTGAGCGTTCTTTCCTCCCCGACAACTCTGTCGAACCATGACCGATTACTCTTCGCCGATGTCTTCGTTCCACACTTCTGGATTTCTGCGAATATAATCGCCCAGCAGCGAGGCGCACTCCGAAGAATCGAGATCATAGACTCGTACCCCAAGCGACCGAAGCCACTCCACGCCGCCCTGAAAGGTGCGGCTCTCTCCGACAATCAGCGTGCCAAAGCCAAACTGCCGCACCAGCCCGCTGCAATACCAGCACGGAGCCAGCGTGGTAACCATGATCAGCTTGCGATAACTGCGCTGGCGTCCTGCATTGCGGAAGGCATCGGTCTCGCCATGAAGGGAAGGGTCCCCGTTTTGCACGCGGCGGTTATGACCGGCGCCGATGAGTCTGCCCTCGCCATCAAAGATCGCAGCTCCGATCGGGATCCCGCCCTCGGCTAGTCCGGTGCGGGCTTCCGCCAAAGCAACCGCCAGCATTGCAGAATAATCGAGCTCGGCCATATTCGTCGAACGGAACGCTTTCAGTCATCATACCGCTCGCTGAAGTTTCTCAAACATCAACTAAATTCGTACTCTAGAACAGATTTCTGTTAAAGTCGTACCGCTTCAGGAGGTTCGTCATGGCTCATCGTTTCGTCTTTTTGGTTTTGGCAGCTCCGATCATGTCCGTATGCCTGTTTGCCCAGGGTCTTCAACTGCAAATGACGCCCGGGAATCTTCCGCTGGCACAGCAAGGGAACATGTATGGTGAAGCGTTCGCCGCGACGGGCGGAACCACGCCTTACAGCTGGAGTATTTCCGCAGGCGCCATGCCCCCGGGAATCGCTATGAAGACAAACGGAAGTTTTGTGGGCACGCCCACGGCAGTTGGCGCGTTCAACTTCACCGCCATGGTAACGGACGCCAACAACAAAACTGCCACCGGAAACTTCAGCGTCAACGTCACCCCCGCCAATGGTTATGATGGTCCGGCGCAACTGCCGATCGCGACTGTCGCCAGTTCGATGGCCGACACGCCAGCGCCCGGCGCTGTCATCACGGTCAATCCCGGCGGCAATCTACAGGCAGCGCTCAAAAGCGCCCAGTGCGGCGACACAATCGAATTACAGGCCGGGGCAACCTTTACCGGAAACTTCCAATTCCCAGCCCTGAATTGCGATAGCAATCATTGGATCATCGTTCGCACCAGCGCTCCCGACAGCAGCTTGCCCGCCGAAGGACAGCGGGTCACGCCTTGCAATGCGGGGGTAGCTTCCCTGCCGGGGCGTCCCCAGTACTCCTGCGGCAATCCGCAGAATGTGCTGGCCAAACTCGTGGTCTCTAATGCGGCGAACGGCCCTGTGATCTTCCAGTCGGGAGCCAACCATTACCGACTGCTTGGATTGGAGATCACGCGGGCCACCGGCACGAAGGCATCTCCGACTCTTATCACCGTCAAAGGAACCGCCAGTTATATTGTCCTGGACCGGAGCTGGGTCCACGGCACGACGCAAGACGAGACCAGGAATGGTTTCAGCCTCGCCGGCACTAATAACGTGGCCGTTGTGGACTCCTATTTCAGCGACTTCCACTGCACCTCTATCACGGGTACATGTGGGGAAGCGCACGCGGTGAGCGGAGGTACTGGTAATTACCAGGACGGGGTCTATAAGATTGAGAACAACTTCCTGGAAGCCGCGGCCCAAGCGATTATATTCGGCGGTGGAGCGGCCACCACCACTCCCACCGATATCACGATTCATTTCAATCACTTTTTCAAGCCGTGGCAGTGGATGCGAGGAAACTCTCCCTTCCAGGGCGCAGTTGATGGCAATGCGTTCATCGTCAATCACCATCTGGAACTCAAGAATGCTGTCCGTGTGCTCATTGAGGACAACTTGATGGAGAACACCTGGGGAGGATTCACTGAATCGGGCAATGCGATCCTCGTCACTCCAAAGAACCAGCATACTGGATCGGGAGCCAACGTCTGTCCGATCTGCACGGTTACGGATATTACCATCCGATACACGCACATCGCCCACGCCTCAGACGGTATTATGCTTGCCACCGCGATCTCTGGAAATAAGAGGCAATGGGGCGCTCCCGCCAACGTAGGAAGCCGCTGGAGTATTCACGACGTTGTTATGGACGATATCAGCCGGCGGTATGCTGGCTCCGGCCATTTGTTTGAAATAGCGAATAGTTGGCCGGCGAACCCCCTCAACACCGTCACGATCGATCACGTCACCGGCTTCCCGGACCCGCAGGGCGGCATCATTACGATGGGGAACGCGATGGCGAATCCACCCATGTACGGATTTATCTTTACCAACAATATAGTGACCGCCGGCAGTGGCTCGATTTTGAACACCTCTGGCAAAACCAGTTGTGCGGTATCGGATGTGCCGCTTACGAGCCTGAATAACTGTTTCGCCAGCTATACATTCGCCAACAACGATCTGGTCGCCAGTCCGTCAAAATTCCCTCCGTCATCGTGGCCGCAGAACAACATGTTCTTTCCCACGGTGGCTGATGTTCAATTTATGAACTACAGCAATGGAAACTACCAGCTCGCGCCAGCCAGTCCTTCGAGGAATATGGGGATGGACGGCAAGGATCTCGGGGCAGACATTGTTGGACTCAATCAGGCCCTCATGGGAGTCGAGTAAGTCACGACCGCGATGCAAAGAGCTTCGGCCGACTTCTCTCGCAGACTAAACCAGACGAAACCTCTGAGCTTGACGAACCCTATCGCGCGCTTCTGATGTGTACAGGTAGGCGCGGGCAGGCCACAGGTGCATTCGCTTCCCGGACAATGACGAAGAGCATTGCTGCCGCAAAGAACACAAAAATCAAAAGTCGAGTTCGAGATTCCGACATCCTGGTCAGCAGCCTTGTCCCACTACGCTCGCATTGTCCTCGCCTTTCAGGTTAATGCGAAGGACGGCGCAGCGTCCAATCCATCGATTTCTCTATGGTAGCTAGAAACGAAAAAAACCAGACGAACCTGGCGTCCCTGTTAGGATTGCGCAACTATGAGAGACCTGCTCAATCACCTTGTTGCGCACCGCAGTGGCTCGCTCTTCCTTCTGGCGATCGCCGCCTTCCTGGAAGCCTACGGCGACTCGTGCTTTCAGTCGGCACTCTATCGAACTTCCGGAATGAGCCGCACACTCGCCTTTGCCGGCGGGGCAGTGTCGCTCGCCGCTTACGGACTGGTGGTCAACGCTCCGCGCTGGGACTTCGGCAAATTGCTGGGCATCTACGTTGTGCTCTTCTTTCTGGTGGCACAAATTCTGGCCCGAGTAAGATTCGGCCAGACCCCCACGCTCTCCATCTTGATTGGCGGGGCCCTGATCTGCGCCGGTGGGGTGATCCTTTCGGTCGGTGGATAGCATCTGGGAGGAGCGCAGCCACGGTCGCCCTCGGGAATCGCAGGTGATACCATCCCTCACTGACGGCATGAAAAGGCTTCGTTTGTTCCGGTCATCAGGTCGCCGCAATGCAAGTTGCAATGCGCCAATGTTTTTCACGGCGGCCGCCGCTGCGTGTCTTATTTTGGCTGGTCTATTTGGAAACCGAGCACTTGCCCGGGCTCAGATCGCAATGTCCACAAGGGGATTCCGCCCGCCAGCTACGCTTCCGCTCACGAGCTTTTATGACACGCCACATCCGCTGCCCGCGGGCAAGCCTGGAGAACTGATCCGTTCGGAAACCATCGACCAATACAACCTCCCCTATGAATTGTCGGTCTTGCGGATTCTTTATCACTCTCGAACCGCCGGCGGAGAGGATGTGGCTGTGTCGGGGGTGGTGCTGGTACCGGATGGCAAGTCTCCGGTCGGCGGATGGCCGGTGATTGCCTGGGCCCACGACTTCCGAGGAGCGGCGCGAACGTGCGCTCCCTCGCTAATGAAGAATCTGGGCGCCGGGCCTATCCTCGCGATGTACGCCAATCTCGGCTATGTGGTGGTGGCGACCGACTATTCCGGATTAGGAGCTAATTCCGGCAAGCCGGTGCTGGACATGCGGTCGAACGCATTTGACGTCATCTATTCGGTTGCGGCGGCGCGAGTGGCGGTGACTGAAGCTGGATCTAAGATCGGAAGTAAGTGGATTGCTGTGGGACCTTTCCAGGGAGGTCTTGCTGCCGTGGCAGTAGCCGAGAGCGAAGCGCCCGATCCCAACTATCTGGGTAGCGTCATCACTTCGGGGCTAGCGGATGCGCAACAGGCCTACGAACACTTCGCCCAGGCTTCTTCTTCCAATCGCATGCTGCTAGTTCTGGCATCGACGGTCAAAGCGCTTTATCCGGAGTTCCAGGTAAGCGACATGCTGCAAGACAAGGCGCTTCCTGCGTACCGGCGTGCCGGGCAGACCTGTGGAGGAGAAACAGAACCGGAGTTCACCACTGAAATGCTCAAACCGGGCTGGGAGAGCAATCGATTCGTGCACGACTTTTTCAGCGTGAATACTCCTGGTGAAAGGCGCGCCCATAGCCCGCTCCTCGTGATCAGTGGCGAGGCGGACCCTGCCATCCCCGCAGAAATGTCGGCGAAAACCGTCGCCCGCATGTGCCAACAAGGAAGCCGCGTTCTTTTCTTGAAGTATCCGAATCTCGATGCGAGCGGGGTGATGGGAGCTTCGGTCGCAGACCAGATCAGCTGGATCAAGGCGCGATTTGCCGGCTATGCCCCGCCTGGGAACTGCCCCTGACCTGTTGACGAACTACCAGTTGCGATCGGCGTCAGGCACGTCATCGGCCTGTCTGAACTGGTTACGTTTCCGATACACAATGAAGATCATGCCCACTGACATGAACGTAGGAGGCACGATGAGAATCAGTATCCCACTACGCAAGGCCTCAATCATTCGAGCGCCGGCCGAGGCTGCCTGCGTATAGCAAAGGGCGCAACTCTGGGAGAACGCGGGTAGAGGCGCCGTAAGCATGGCGAGTCCAAGCAACGCGGCGGCGAATGTAAGGAGCGGTCTCTTGATCCACAACTTTCCTTTTAACATCTCTTCTCCCAACTTGCGGCTCACCTGCCGCCTCACCGACTATGACTCATTTTGAAAATGGCGCTCCCGTAACCATCCGGAAGCTGTCGGTCCACCCATACTGCATCCCCAGCAGGACAGAAACCGTAAAGACGACGACAAACATCAGAAAAGCCCGCTTTTCCGACCAAAGATGCATAAAGAACAATTCCGCCAGCCCCGCCTCGACGCATGCAACCACCAGCATGCGAGTGAACATCTGCGCAGGGTCAATCTTCTGATAGGCGATAACGAATTGCAAGCCGGCAAGAGCGAGCAGGCAAACATAGACGATCAAATCTTTCCCGATTCCGCCACTCTTCTGCTCTTCCGCTGTTGTCGTTGTCATAAGTAATTTGCTCCCTATTCTGCTCCCGTGTTGCGTAGCTGGCCGGCCACTAGTGGCTGAGGTTCAACAGATAAACTAACGGTACGACGAACATCCAAACCAGATCCACGAAGTGCCAATACAGGCCCAAAACCTCGATGTCATCCGCATTGTAGCGGCCGCCCTTATAACGCAAACCGACGACGATTAAAGCGATTACGCCGCAGGTAACGTGGGTAAGATGCAAGCCCGTGATGCTGAAAAATGACGCTCCAAACAGCCCTGTTCCCCACGGGTTCTTAAACATCGTCATGCCTTCATCGATCAGGGCCAGCCATTCACGAATGTGAAGCAGCGCAAAAACAATACCCAGAGCCGCGGTAATCATGATCCAGCGGAAGGCCCCGGCTTTGTCCGCAGCCCGCGCCGAGCGCAGTCCGATGAGCATGGTCAAGCTGCTGGTCAGAAGAATAAATGTCATCAGCGCCACATTGGTAATGCTGTGGAAGGGGCGAGGCCAGTTAGGACTCCCGTTACGCAGGAATCCATAGGCCACCAGGCACGCCGCAAAGGTCATGGTGTCCGCGATAATGAACAGCCACATCGCCAGCTTCTTTGTAGGAATCGAAAAAATTGGTCCTACAGTCAGGCCTGTCGAGTGTCCTTCCATGGTTAGATCCCCTGGGCTCACGGCGCCTCCTAGTTGTTCAAGTCGCTTAAAGTTTCGTCCCCAGCCGCAAGAGCAGGTACAGCCAAAGAATGCCCATGAAATGCCAGTAACGGGCGGCCGCAACCAATTGATTCCGGCGCAGAACCGACTTACGCAATTTGCGAATTACATAGAGCAAACCACCCAGCCCGCCGAGCACGTGCAGCGCATGCACGGCCGTCAGCAGATAGAAGAAAGAGCTGCTGGGATTCGTGGCCAGGTAGAGCCCCTCGGCTCTCAATCGCAACCATGCGGCGTACTGACCGGCTACAAAAAGAAGGCCGAGAAATAAGGTGATGTACAGCCAGCGCGCCGGGCTCTCCACCTGACTCTTCACGCCGTCACTTTTTACGCCACCCATGAAAGTTTCGACGCGGCGGCGCGCGACTTCCAGGGTCACGCTGCTGGCGAGGAGCAAAAGGGTGTTGAAGTAGAGAATCGAGGGCAACTTGAAAGTCTGCCAGTCGAGCGAGCCCTTGCGAACGACCAGAGCGCTCGTGAAAGCGGCAAACATCATCACAACGGCGAACATCACCACCCAGATAGCCGTCGAGGATGGTGGCGGCGAGTACTCTAGCGCGACGCGCGGACCCCCGGCCGCCGGAACAAGATTTCTCCAACCGCCATTTCCCGATCGCCCTTGATCGAGCGAACGGCGTTCGGTTTGCGGCGGTTCATGAACTGTGGTTGCCATAACTGCGTACTCCTTCAGGGCTCCCGGCTGAAAGCCGTGCCCTACCCTACTTCTCGTCGTGCTCCGTCTTGACTTGCTCCGGCGAAGCTTGCATTACGTAATCCCCTACCGAACTCTCCACTCCATATTGGTAGGGATCGTGGTAAACCACCGGATGATGCCCGCCAAAGTTGTCGAAGGGCGGGGGCGTAGCCGTGCTCCACTCCAGCGAAGTGGCCTCCCAAGGGTTGTCGGGCGCCGGCTTGCCCCAGAACCGGCTGTGAATCAGGTTATAGAGAAAAATCAGCTGAGCAGCTCCTGTAACGAGGGCAGCGACGGTGATGAAGCGATGTACCGGGATAAGTGGCTGCAGGTAGTCATCCGTGAACGTGGAGTAGCGCCGCACATTCCCAACCATCCCCAGGTAATGGAATGGCATGAAGATGCAATAGGCGCCCACGAAGGTGAGCCAGAAATGAATTTTGCCCAGGGTCTCGTTCATCATTCGTCCGAACATCTTGGGAGCCCAGAAGTAAGTTCCAGCAAAGATGCCAAACATGGCCGCGACCGCCATCACGAGGTGGAAATGACCAACCACGAAGTACGTCGCATGGAGCATGATATCGATCGAAGGCTGAGCCAGGAAGAAGCCGCTCACGCCGCCCGAGACAAACATCGAAATAAAACCCAAGGCAAATAGCGATGCCGCGTTGATGCGCAGCTTCGAACCATAGAGACTGAAGGTCCAGATCATCACGACGATTGTGGCGGGGATGGTTATGACCAGGGTTGGAAAAGAGAACGCCAGCGAGGAGAAGGGATTCATCCCGCTGACAAACATGTGATGCCCATAGACCATGTAACTGAGGACGGCAAGGGCTCCCATGCAATAGATAAGTACACGCTGGCTAAGCATGGGCTTGCGCATGCTCGTGATCAGGATATGGGAAACGATGCCGATGCCCGGCACGATCGCGATGTAAACCTCCGGATGTCCGAAGAACCAGAAGAGGTGCTGCCACAGGAGAGTCGAACCTCCCGAGTGGGGCACTAACTGGTCACTGACGACCAGACCCGACGGTACAAAAAAGCTGGTTCCCGCGACGTGATCCAGAATCGCGAGGATACAGGCCGGCATTAACACCGCAAATGCGGTCAGGCCCATGCACGAAGTGATGAACCAGGCCCAGGCGCTGAGCGGCAGACGCATGAGGCTCATGCCCTTGACGCGAAGATCGAGTGTGGTGGTGATGAAGTTCAAGGATCCCAGCAACTGGCCAACACAAAAGAGCGCAATCGAAGTCATCCACAGGACAACCCCCAGACCCTGGCCAGGCCCCGCGGCCGAACCCACCGCATTGAGCGGAGCGTATTGCGTCCAGCCGCCCAGCGTCGGTCCGTCGCCGACAAAGAATGACGACATCAGGACAAGGAAGGCCGCAAATGTAACCCAGAACGAGCTCATATTGATCCGCGGGAACGGCATGTCCTCGGCGCCGACCTGGATGGGCAGGAAGAAATTGCCGAAGGCAGCGAAAGGCGCAGTCGTCAGCACAAAAAAGACCATGATCGTGCCATGCATGGTCATCAATTGCAGGTAGTACTCGGGCGTCATCACTCCGCCAGGAGCGCCATTCTGCGAAAGCAACTGCAGCCCGGGGATAGCAGCATTAGTCCACGCCAGATGAATGCGCATCAACCAGGAAAGAAGCATTCCGACAATAGCGGCCAGCAGGGCCAGTCCGTAGTACTGCTTGCCGATCACCTTATGGTCGAGACTGAACACGTGCTTCCGAATGAAGCTAGTCGGAGGCGCGTGGTGCGCCGCATGCGCTGCTACGTCGTGCATATTTCTCACCTCAATAGATTTGTGCCGATCACTCGCGCCTAGTGAGCGTGGAAAGAGTTACTGCATTGCCGCTTCCTTCTTCAGCCAGTCATCGAAATCCTGCTGCGACATTACCTCGAGATATGCCTTCATGTTGTAGTGTCCCAGCCCGCAAAGCTGAGTGCAGACAATCTCGTACTTGCCGATTTTGGTGGCCGTGAAATGCAGAGAGAGATCCAACCCGGGAACAAAATCCTGCTGCACCCGCAACTCCCGCACATAAAACGAATGCCCAAGATCTTTCGAATGCATGAGCAGATGGATTTCCTTGTTCACCGGAATCGCCATCTCAGCGGTCACGATGTCGTCTTTGGCATCCGCATCATGATCGAGGTCGAGGCCGAAGTAATTCTGTGTGCTCTCATTAATAAGCTCGGGGTGCAGAGGGCCGAAGGTTCCATCCGGACCGGGGTAGCGGAAATAGAAAGCAAACTGCCCGGCTTGCACCTGGATCGGCATCGCACTGGCCGAGGGTGGCGTGAGGTACACGTCGGCCCATGCCTTCACCCCAAAGACTCCCAGCGCTAGTACTTCGATGCCTACGACCAGGAAAGCCGCAATCACCAAACCAGTGGCGCCACCGGGAAAATTCTTAAGCTTCGCATTGGGGCCGGGGTTGGAGAACTTCCAGATGAAAATAGCCAGGAGAAACTGTGCGGCGAGAAAGGCTATCCCAGCCTCCGCCATGGTCTCCGACATCTGCGCATCGATCAGTTGTCCATGAGTCGAGATGTCCTCAGGCGCGTCCCAGGTGTGCCGCAGGATGGGAATCGCGGAAAGAATCGCGATTACGATGATGGTGACCGCAAAGAATTTCGCCATGATGCCTAGCTCCCCGCCTGCTTCCAGATCCGGCCCGATTGTCTTCCTCAAAACCAGCCGCTTTTGAAGACGGCCTCACGCCACGCCCTGCGAACCCTGGCTACCGAACGACTTGAGTGCGCCGGCTTCGTCTTTTTCGATATCGAAGACACTGGAGAGCCGCGTCATCTCAAGCAAGTCGTGCACTCGCTTGTTGAGGTTTGCCAGCTTCAGCCGTCCTCCTTTGTTTCGAATCGTCGTATGTGCCTTCACCAGTTCGCCGATGCCTGAGCTGTCGATGTACACGACCTCACCCAGATTCAGAACAATATTGCTATTTCCTTTCGCCGCCAGTTCGCCAACGATCTCGCGGAGCATCACATTGCCTGCGCCCAGCGTAATTCGCCCGCTCACATCCAGCACGATCACCGGTCCAACCTGACGAGTAACTGTCTGCATCCTGACCGGCGCTGCCCCTTGCATGCCCATCGCACGCCGATCGAGGATCGCACAGGCAGTCGCCGCAATTTCCTTCGATTCCGTGCGGACGACGACCAGTGACCGCCCTGCTGTTAGAACCTCGCGGAAAAAGCCGACATCCTCAGAAAACTTCTCGTCGCTGCTGGGTTTGGGAGCCTTAGGATCGCTTGCTGCTGCTGATCCCGTGGCGGCTCCGGCGCCCGCGCCCGCGAGCCCGAGCAGTGCGGCAGCGCCAAAGCCCAGGGCGAACACCGCTCCGATTCCCGGCAGCAGCAAGGTCGCAGCTGCTACTCCAGCTGACATTCCGGCGGCGCCGCCAACAAACCCTCCTGTGAATGCTCCCAGCTGCTTGCCAACCTTCTTCGCTTCGTTCTCGGATCGCGTCAAGAACACCAGGGATGATTCCGGCACTCCACCTTGCAGCAGTTCTTTTACGCCTTCCTCGGCGGTATCCCGCGACGCGAATACACCAATTGCGGTTTCCATGTGTTCTCCTGGTCCGTGCGTGAGGTTCCGGATGCAGTTTCCGGCCTTTAACTTTCCCGTCGGAGTGTGGGAAATCTCAGCTTGCCTCTTTACCCGAAAAAAGTCTTCACTTAGCCTTAAAGGTGAAGTCCGCCGTTCCCGCCGCACCCGCCGCGATCGTCACTTTTTGAGTCTGAGTACCATAGGTTTCCTGCCACGCAGTCACGGTGTAACTTCCCGCAGGTACATTCTGGATCGTGTAAGCACCCTTGTCGTCCGTTGTGGCATATGGACCCTTGACCACAGCAAAATAGCCACTCATCCACGGGTGGATGTTGCATTTGACGTGGATCATCTCCGGGGCTTTCCAACTTTTAGTGATGGGAGCAGCGCCGGGCGGCTGCGACTGGTTCCACGGGATATTACCGGTAAGAGGATTTGGTTCCGGGTGAATATTGTGGGCCGTCTGGTCGCTGGTCTCCACTTTGAAATCCTGGCCCACGTCCATCGCCAGCACATGCGGCGTGTACATGCATCCCTTCTGGTCGAATACTGGGACTTGCGTGGGCTTCATACTGAGCTCGCTGCCGCTCAAACCCTCGGAAATGTAAAGAACAACATTCTCCAAACCGCCCCCGCTGCCCACTACGACATTCTGCGAATGGGCTGGGTCGTTCGCGTGGGCCTTGACGCAATAGGGATCCTTCGACATGTCGATACCCCGCATGTGGGGTGCGGTGCCGTCAAGCTTGACAGTGCCGGTGATTTTGCCCTCCCCGGCCGCACTTGCCCTCGGGCCGATCATTAACGCTGCAATGCCAAACAAAACTAAAGTAGCTAAAATCGCGGCCAACCCGCGGTTACGCTCATGCTTCATGGCTCTTCTCCTGAATCAATTCAAGTTCGGAGGAGTTACCTCCGAATCACTGTCCTGGCGCGTTTGTATTCACCGGTTTCAACCCCAGTTGTTTGGCAATCTGCTTTTCTTTGGCGTTGAAAGAGTTGTGCGGCTGCAATGTGCGCAGATAAAACACCAAGTCCCACGCCTCTTCCGGTTTAATGTTGTCGGCAAACGACGGCATCGGCGTTCCATCCAATCCGGTCATAAAGATCCGGTAGAGATCCGTGTCGGTGCTTCCGCATAGCGGTCGCGAGCCGTCCGTGAAGTTGAACGGCGAAATCGGCCGTCCGAGGTCGTCAGTCAGGGTCGACGAGGAAGGTCCATTGGCCATGCCTTGGACGCCGTGACACTTCCAGCATTCCATCTTTCGGAACACTTCCTGGCCAGCCTTCACTCTGTCCGGCGTAACTTCCGGCGCAGGCGGGATCTGGATGGGCGTTCCCGGTTTTTCATTTTGCCATCGCGGCGAGAAGTGTTTGATCCAAGCCACCAAGTCGGCCCGCTCTTGCTTGGTCAACGGGTTCCACGACGGCATATTGGAGCGATCCAAGCCGCGGCCGATCGTATCAAACAAGTCTTGGTCGGTGGGCAAAGTCCCCGTCGGAGTGGAGCGGCACTTGAAAATCGCCAGTTGGAAGTCACGCGGTTTCGGCATGATCCATTGGGCATTCTCCCCGTTGCCATCTCCCATATCGCCGTGACAGCCGACGCAGTACCGGCGATAGTCAGGTGCGGCCGCCTTCGCGCTCCCGGTAATGTTGCCCACGTGGCTCGAAGCCGCCGGCGAATTCAACCACTCTTGCTGCTGATTCGTGGTCAATTGCGCGTACGACGCACCGGACAAACAGAGAACGACAACCACGCTTAACAACAACGACCATTTGAGTAAGTTCGTGTGCATAGTCATCCCTCTCTTTAGAAATCAAAGTCCATTCCAAACAGCAATTCGCTCGTGTTGATGTAGCTGGCTTTGTTGGAAGAAGTAAGC
>JBAVAA010000109.1:0-4220 GCA_049585515.1 Terriglobales bacterium
CCACCAGGCTGACCACGCTTTCGTTTGCCATTTCTTTGTCCTTCTTCCGACCAGGTCGACGTGAATCGGGTCTCCCGGATGGCCGTCAGGGGCGTGGCTGAAGCCGCGTCCTTCAAAACGAACTCACACCGCGATAGCCATGCGTGAGACTACTTGTTGTAATTCCCGTACCGAGGGCACGTTACCGCCTACTCGGCCGTAGAACTCCACCGGCACCTTGCCGTTCAGCGCCAGGCGCACATCTTCCAACATTTGCCCATTGCTCAATTCGACGACCAGGACCTTTTGCACGTTGGCCGCTGCTTCGACCAGACCTTTTGCGGGAAAGGGCCAAAGGGTAATGGGACGGAACAGGCCTGCTTTGACGCCGTCTTTTTCATTGCGCAGCGCTTCGACGGTGGAAAGCAACACTCGGGACACAATGCCGTATCCGACCAGCAGCACCTCGGCATCCTCGGTGTGGCAAAGCTCGCAGCGCGGCTCGGCGGCTTGCGCGCGTATGTACTTGGCTTCCATTCGGCGCTGGTGTTCTTCTAGTTCATCGGTCTCTAGATAGATGGAACTGATCACATTGGCAGCTGTCTCGGGCGTTCCCTTTACCGCCCACGGCTTTTTGGGGAGCTGAATCTCGCGACCGTTTTCAGGAACCTCGAGCTCAGGAACCTCGAGATCGAGCGGCTCCATCATCTGTCCGACGAAGCCGTCGGCCAGAACGACTGCCGGATTGCGGTACTTATCGGCCAGCTCGAACGCCAGCATGGTGAGGTCGGCCATCTCCTGCACCGATGCCGGAGCCAAGACTATATTGCGGTAATTGCCATGGCCGCCGCCTTTCACCATGGCGAAGTAATCGCTTTGTTCAGGCGCGATGTTGCCGAGGCCAGGTCCGCCGCGCATTACGTCTACGATCACACACGGGAGCTCCGCGCCCGCCAGATAGGACATTCCTTCCTGCATCAGACTCAGGCCAGGGCCGGAGGATCCCGACATGACGCGGACCCCGGCCGCCGCCGCTCCATAAACCATGTTGATGGCGGCGACTTCGCTCTCTGCTTGTATAAAAGTCCCACCTATTTGTGGGAAATAGAGCGAGGCTGCCTCGGCGATTTCGCTGGCTGGAGTGATCGGATATCCGTAATAGGCGCGGCAACCGGCGAGAATCGCGGCTTTTACCACCGCTACGTTGCCTTTACAGAGCTGCCGCATGTTCGCCTCCTTGCACCTTCGCCACGGCCTTTGCCTTCACCTTCACGCGGTACACCTTGATCGCGCCCGGCTCCGGGCAACAATAGAAGCAGATTCCGCAACCCGAGCAGTCATGCCCGGTGTAGTGGGCGGGATGGGCGCCATAGGAATTTAATTCCATCCCCAATTCCAGGCACTTGGGAGGGCAGGACTCAACACATAGCCCGCATCCTTTACACTCCTCGATATCGACTGTGACTTTACCGCGTGCTTCGCCTGGCATGCTTAACCTCGCTGTCGCTCACTCGTCTTCGCTCACCTCGTCGTTTACCTGCTTGCTGCAGGCTCGGCAACGGAAGGCCGCTTCAGCCACCTGGTTTTCTCGCAAAACTGATAGAGTTCTTCGCGAAACTTGGGATGTGCAATATCGATCAGCGCCTGCGCGCGTTCACGAATGGTCTTGCCGTGCAGATACGCTACCCCGTATTCGGTGACCACATAGCGGATCAGGCCGCGCGAAGTTACCACTCCCGCGCCAGGGCTTAGCATGGGAACAATGCGCGAGATCGCGCCATCCTTGGCGGTGGATGGAAGGGCGATGATCGGCTTGCCGCCCTTAGAACGCGAAGCTCCACGCAGGAAGTCGACTTGTCCGCCAATGCCGCTATAGAAATGGCTTCCGATCGAATCGGAGCAGACCTGCCCGGTGAGGTCGACCTGCAACGCGGAGTTGATGGCTACCATATTATCGTTGCGGGCGATCAGGACCGGATCGTTGGAGTAAGAGGTCGGGTGAAACTCGAAGATTGGGTTGTTGTCCACGAAGTCGAACAGTTTTTTCGTGCCAATCGCGAATCCCAGGATGATCTTTCGCGCTTTGTAGTTCTTGCGCGCACCGGTGAGAACGCCGGCTTCAACCAGGGGAATCACACCGTCGGAAACCAGTTCACTATGAACTCCTAGATCCTTACGATCCATCAAAAACGGCAGCACGGCGTTCGGGATTCCGCCAATGCCGGTTTGCAGTACGGCACCATCTTCAATCAGACTGGCGATGTTGCGTGCGATGTCCCTTTGCGTGTCAGTAGGTGTGGACTCCTTCATGGCGCACAGCGGCCGGGAAGAATGCACCAGGGCGTCCAGCTTACTAACATGAATGAAGCTGTCTCCAAAGGTGCGCGGCATCTGATCATTGATCTGCGCCACCACGTAGCGGGCACATTTGGCAGCGGTGAGCGATGTGTCCACGCCTACACCGAAGCTGCAGAAGCCGTGGGAATCGGGAGGGGAGAGTTGCAGCAGAGCTATATGAATCGGCATAGCGCCGCTTTCGAACAGTCCTTCAATCTCACTCAGGTGAATGGGCGTGTAGTCGGCCCGACCCTCGTTGATGGCATCGCGCACATTGGGGCCGATAAACATTGCGTTATGCCGGAAGTGCCCCGCCATCTCTGGAGACACGTAAGGAGCGGCTCCCATGGTCATCATATGGACGACTTCAACGTCTTCCACAAAGGGGCCGCGGCGCATCAGCGCCTCTACGAGAGTTTCCGGTTCGGCGCAGCCCGGCTGGATGTAAACACGCATTCCCGACTGGACGCACCGGAGCGCCTCGTCCGGCGTTCGCAACTTATTCTTGTAATCGAGTTCCCAAGACATCGCTCTTTCCCTCGGTGCGATCCCAAAGTGTTCAACCTCCTCGTCAGCCGTCGCACCAGCGCACCCTCCAGCGCGAAATCCTGTGTTTGCGGCCGTCGCGCACCTCATCAGTTTCGATTAGAAGCCATCTCCATTGCCGTGGCGGTGATTTGGCGCACGAGCCCTAGTGAGGCTCGTCACGGTTTGACTATTTACATGTAAGCCCTGATAACTTACGAGGCGCATCTTACCAATCGCTGGAGGTGGTTAAGTAGTCATGAATCGACTTCGCAGCGCGCCGTCCAGCTCCCATCGCCAAAATGACGGTCGCACTTCCGGTGACGATGTCGCCGCCGGCGAAAACGCCTTTTTTTGACGTGCGTTGGGTCGTTGGATCCGCCTGGATGTAGTTCCACTTGTTGGTGTTCAGACCCGGGGTGGTGCTCTGGACAATCGGATTTGCGCTGGTTCCGATCGCGATGACGGCCACGGCTAGAGGGATCTCGTATTCGGACCCTTCAACCGGAACCGGCCGGCGTCTGCCGGAAGCATCCGGCTCGCCCAGGGCCATCTTCTGGCAGCGTGCGCCAGTTAACCACCCTTTGCCATCGTCGAGGAACTCGAGCGGGGCGGCGAGCACCTGGAATTCGACGCCTTCCTGCCTGGCGTGCGCGACTTCTTCTTTGCGTGCCGGCATCTCGGCCTCGCTGCGGCGGTAGAGAATGAACGCCTTTCCAGCGCCCAGCCGCAATGCCGACCGGATCGCATCCAGGGCTGTGTTCCCGCCGCCGATCACGGCCACATTCTTGCCGCGGAAATCCAGCATGGGCTCGTCGTACTTCGGAAACTCATAAGCATGCATCAGGTTGATGCGCGTCAAGAATTCATTCGCCGAATAGACGCCATTAAGGTGCTCGCCGGGAATACCCATGAACTGCGGGAGTCCCGCGCCGGTGCCGATAAACACCGCGTCGTAGCCTTCCTCTTCCATCAGTTCGTCAATGGTGACGGTACGTCCGACGACTACGTCGGTCTCAAACACGACACCCATTGCGCGCATATAATCGATCTGTTCGCGGATAATTTGCTTGGGCAGCCGGAACTCAGGAATGCCATATACCAGCACTCCGCCTGGGGTGTGCAGCGCTTCGAATACGTGCACCTGGTGTCCCTTCTGCACGAGGTCGCCGGCAGCGGTTAGGCCGGACGGGCCGCTGCCCACGATGGCCACCTTCTTTCCCGTCAGTGGCGCTTTGGGCAGGTTACTTATATCCAGATGGCGCAGTTCGTAGTCGGCTACAAAGCGCTCGAGGTATCCAATCCCCAGGGGCTCGACTTTCTTGCCCATCAGACAGCCGCCTTCACAGTGATCCTCCTGCGGGCACACGCGTCCGGTA
>JBAVAA010000110.1:0-2586 GCA_049585515.1 Terriglobales bacterium
GACCGCGCATGCCAGCTTGCGGGCCGTGTTCATGCAACCTTCATGACAGGTTCATGCGGCGGTTCCAGTTCTCTGGGCCTCAACATGTAAATCATTACATCGGCCCCCGAGTTGGCCAACAAGGTTACAAGAGTAACCAGCACGGTAAGGTTCACGAGCAGGGGTAGGTCGCGGGAGAGCGCGGCTTGCCAGGCGAGTTGTCCGATGCCGGGCAGTCCACATAGCGCCTCGACCGGAATGCTTGCGCCGAGGGCGATGCTGACGGTGATTCCGGCGAGCGCGATCATCTGCGGGCCGGCGACGGGAAGCACATGCCAGGCCAGGATACGAATCTCGCCCAGTCCGCGCGCGCGGGCGGCGATGATGTGGGGCAATCCATAGGCCTTGGCGAGAAGGTTCCGCGAATAGCGATAGATTTTGGGAAAGACGATGAGAGCGATGGCGAGATATCCCGGAGCGTTGAGGATCACGGACAGCAGAGCGAGCGCCGCGGCTGGGATGCAGAGAAAAGCGCCGCTGACGGTGATACCGAAAATCTCAAAGGCCGGTTGACGCCACACGCAAGCGGTGAAAGCGAGAGTCGCGGCCAGCAGCCATGCCAGCAATAGGCCAAAGCCAGCCACCTGCGCGGTAAGCGGCCAGCGCTCGCGCAACAGATTTTGCACGGGTTGGCCGAGAGCATGAGAGGTCCCGAGATCGCCGTGGATTGTGCCGCGAAGGTAGCCGGCGTAGAAGCGAAGAATATTATGCTCCCCGGCGCGCGATTCGCGCAGGGCGCGCACGCTTTCAGCGTTGAGCGAGGGATCGAGTTCACGCTCGTCTGCGTCGAAACCTGGAGCGAGACGCACCAGCGTGGCGGCAAGCAATCCGCCGAGCAGAACGAGCGCGGCGATTGCCCCAAGGTGGCGTGCTATTTTCCAGAGCAAAGTTTTCCGGAGGATCGGTTCCCGTATAAGCATGGAGCGTCCCAATTCACTAGGAATAGCGCCGCCGTCCCGGCGGCTGTCCGCGGGCCCTTCGGCACGCTCAGGGCAGGCTCGCGGCCGCCCCGGCGAGGGCGAGACTCCCTCGCGACAGCCGGCAGGATGCCGGCGCTACTCGTTTTCGACAACATAACGTTGCAAGTCCTAGTTCACCGCCGTGCCCCGCGCTCGAGCATCCGGAAGGGTTGCGTCGGGATCGGGCGCGGGCTCGGCGTGGTGGATTTTTTTCATGGAATACATGCGGCGATCGGCTTCGGCGAGCAGGCGTTCGACGTCGAAACCATCCTGTGGACAATACGCCGTTCCCACACTCAGCCCCACCAGTTCGCGGCCGGAAATTTTCTTGCCACTTTCGACCGCCACTAGATGCAGGCGGCTGGCTTTTTCGCTGGAAGCCTCCGGGCTTAAGCCGGGCGCAACCAGCACAAACTCGTCTCCGCCCATGCGGGCGACGTAATCGTAGCCGCGGCAATTTTCCTTCAGGCGTCCGGCAAAATCCTTCAGCAGGTTGTCGCCTTCCAGGTGGCCGTAGAGATCGTTAATCTGCTTGAAATTATCGAGGTCGCAGACCATCACGGAGAGCGTTGTGCCAGTGCGGCGGCAGCGTGCCAATTCGCGGGTCAGATGGATAAACAACGAGCGGGCGTTGGGCAGTCCAGTCAGATAGTCGGTGGTTGCGGAGTCCTCGGCCTGCTGATATTTGAGCGCGTTTTCGACCGAGAGCGCGATCTTCGAACTGATGGCGAGCAGGATGCGCAGATGGTCCGCGGAGAAGGCATCGCGATCTGCGCGGTACATGGCCAGCACGCCGACCACGCCGTTGAGTCCTTCGAGGGGCACGGCGAGAATGGAACGCAGCGTGGTGAATTTTGCGGGATCGCCGAGATATCCGGCTTCAGCTTCGGGGTTGCCATTGACGATCGGCTTGCGGTTTTCGGCGACCCAGCCACACAACCCTTCCCCCATAGCAAGGTTCAGCGAGGAGAGCAGCCGGAAGTTGTCGCCACTCACCAGTTCGGGGAGCAGCCGTTCCTCCTTCAAAAGAAACACGGCCATTGAGTCGTAAGGAATCATTTTGCGCAGGCGCATCGAAAGTACGGAGAGGGTTTCGCCCAAGCTCAGCGAGTTGCCGAGATCCTGGCTGAGTTCAAACATGGTCTGCGCTTCCTGCCGCGCGGAGGCGATCGAGGAAAGAAAGTCGGCCTCGTTTGCCGGGCTGGGAATCAGCGCAGGATGATCGATTCTCGCCGCCGGTTTGGCGCCGGCGTCGAGAGAGATTTCGCCGGATAAGGACGGAGTTGCGGCGTCGGCGGCCATCGAATCCGAGTGCGCCATGCGCTCCAGTTCGTGGTAACGCCGCTTCAGAATCGCTACAATCCTGGGATCGAAGGACGAGCCCGACATGGATGCGACCTTATCCATGGCGGCATCGAGCGGCATGGCGTTGCGGTATTGACGATGCGAGGCCAGCGCGTCCAGGCAATCGACGGCCGCGAGCACGCGCGCGCCGCCGGGGATCTGTTCGCCCTTCAGTCCGTCGGGATAGCCGGCGCCGTCCCAGCGTTCATGGTGCGAGCGGACGATGGGCGCGACGGGATAGGGA
>JBAVAA010000111.1:0-1747 GCA_049585515.1 Terriglobales bacterium
AGCCACAAATTCCGCGTTTTTGCCACCTGCGACATCGGAGACGCCTTCAACCTTCTTCGTCAGAAGGGATACGACCTCGAGGTTTATCCCAAGCCCGAAGCTCCGCCGAAAAGCTTGATAATCGAAAAGGTGAAGTCCGGCATCGATGGACTGATCACCACCTTGCGCGATCCCATCGACGCCGAAGTCTTCGCTGCCGGAAAAGGCACCCTAAAAGTGGTTGCGCAATATGCCGTCGGTTTTGACAACATCAACCGCGCCGACGCCAACCAATACAAAATTCCGTTCACGAACACCGCCGACGTCCTCACCGAGGCAACCGCCGAGTTCGCCTTCTTCCTGATGGGTGCCCTGGCCAGAAAACTTTGGCCCGCCGAACATCTGACGCGCGAAAACAAATGGGGATATTGGCATCCCTACCTTCCGTTTCTAGGCGATGAAGTCACTGGGAAAACCGTTGCCGTGATCGGTACCGGGCGCATCGGCCTGGCCTTCATCAAAAAGTGCGCCGGATTCGACATGAACATTCTGTGCTTCGATCCCGCTTACGAGAACCACGACTACATACGGGCGATACAGGAGGTGAAGGACCTCCGCTTCCAGCGCGGGATCAGCCGCGAGAGGGCCACCATTCGTTACACCACATTGCACGAAGCCCTAAGCGCTGCGGATTTCATCAGCCTGCACGTTCCGCTGGTGCGAGAGGGCGAAAGCGCCACCCCAACTTATCATCTGATCAACGAAGCCACGCTGCGCACGATGAAGCCCACCGCCATGATCATCAACACGTCACGTGGTCCGGTAGTGGATGAGGCGGCCCTGGCTCGCGCTTTGCGTGAGAACTGGATCGCGGGCGCCGCTCTCGATGTTTACGAAAAGGAACCCCTGCCCGCCGATTCACCGCTGCGCGATCCAGCAATCGCCGACCGCTGCCGCCTGCTGCCGCATTTCGCCAGCGCTGCGCGTATCACCCGCCTGTCGGACGATCCCAACCAAGGCATGGCCGGACGCTGTGTGCTGGGACTGATCGATGTGCTGGAAGGGAACTATGGCGGCGACATTACCAAGATGCCTTACGTGGTGAACAAAGAGGCATTCGCGAAGTAGAAGGAGTTGTATAGGTTCGGAATCGACGGTTCAAACTCGTATAGCAACCGTCATTCTATTTACTCATGCTCGAACAAGGCCAAAAGATCACGGCCTCCGTAAACTACGCGTTCGATCCGAACGGCTTTCGGTGTGGTGCGATACAAAATCACATAACGTCCAACAATCGCTATTCGCGCGCCGTCCCCAATTTCGGGCCGCAACTGGTATATCAAAGGGTTCTGACCAATCCTTCGGACTTGCGCACCGATTTCCTGGATAAAGCTCACCGCCCGCCTAGGATTGTCCTGCGCGATGTAGCTCGCAATGGCGTCAAGGTCGCCTTCTACAAACCTGGAGAACTCAACTCGCATTATTTGGCCGAATTCGCCAAATCCTGATACTTCCGTTCCAGACGATCCAGTACTTTCTTGACGGGAACCCCCGGAGTCTTGTCTGCCATAGCTTGCCGCCACACTTGGCGGAGTTCGTCGATGCCCTGCTGCCGCAGCGTGCGCTTTTGCGTCCAGTCCCGTAGGGCATCGCGCACCACCTCGCTGCTAGAAGCATATTCGCCTGTCGCGACCGCCTGACGCACAACCGCGACCATCTCCGGCGGCAGAGCGATGCTTATTTTTTGGACATTCGGCATATACATACC
>JBAVAA010000112.1:0-1657 GCA_049585515.1 Terriglobales bacterium
AGCCACAAATTACGTTGTTACCCATCTTTTGGATGCCGTTCCGCAGCCACCCGATTTCCCTATTCTACATTTGGGCAGGCCTTTCATTGGCAGGAAAGCACATGCTGGCACTAAAGCCATGGTACAGGGGCTTATGGGCAGTCAATGTCAAGAAGGGTAAAGATTAGAGCTTAATGATGCGATTGCTTCTAATGACGAAAGTGCCTTACCCCCGTGAAAATCATAGCTAGCCCCAGCCGGTCCGCAGCCTCAATAACCTCCTGATCCCGCACGGACCCTCCGGGCTGAATAATGGCCGTAGCGCCCGCTTTGGCAATTTCCTCGACTCCATCTGGGAACGGGAAGAAAGCGTCGGAAGCAGCTACCGTTCCTTTCAGAGGCAACTGCGCCTTCATGGCGCCAAGCTTGCAGGAATCGACGCGGCTCATCTGCCCCGCGCCGACCCCCACCGTTTGCCCATCGCGGGCGTACAGAATGGCATTCGACTTCACGTGCTTGCAAACCTTCCAGGCAAACAGCAGCGCACGTTTTTCCTCCGGCGTGGGCGGACGTTTCGTAACGACTTTCAGATCGGCCTCGGTCAGCGTGTGCAGATCGGCATCCTGCACAAGCATGCCCCCGGAAATATTTTTCAGGACCCACTTTTGCTGCCCGGCAGGTACTTCGACCAGCCGCAAATTTTTCTTCGAGGCAAAAGTCGCCTTTGCGCCGTCGTCGAATGCGGGAGCCGCAATCACTTCGAGAAAAAGCTTGGCCATCTCGCCGGCGGCTGCCGCATCCACCGTGCGATTCACTCCAATTACCCCGCCAAACGCCGAAACTGGATCGCATTCGAGCGCCCGCACATAAGCCTCGGCCAGCGTCTTGCCGGTCGCGGTTCCGCAGGGATTCGTGTGCTTGATGATTGCGCAGACTGGCTCGTCAAATTCCTGGGCCAGATCCCAGGCCGCCTGCAGGTCGACAATGTTGTTGTAGGAAAGCTCCTTGCCCTGCACCTGGCGAGCGTTCGCCACGCCAGCACCCGAACCGTCCGTATACATCGCGGCCTTCTGGTGCGGATTTTCTCCGTAGCGCAGGTCCATCGCTTTTTTAAACGACAGCCGGAGATTTTGTGGGAATACCTCGGCCGGTTTTAACTCGAACGATTGCGAAGCGACGTCACCGCCCACCCGCTCTAGCGTCGAGGCAATGGCGGAATCGTAAGCCGCGGTCGTCGCAAACGCCTTCTGCGCCAGCCGCCACTTCGTTTCCCTGGACAAAGCGCCGCCCGAGCGCGCCATCTCCTCGGCGATTGCCCCGTAATCGGCGGGTGAGGTCACAACCGCGACATCCTGAAAATTCTTGGCCGCCGAGCGGATCATCGAAGGCCCGCCAATATCGATGTTTTCAATCAATTCTTCAAAATGCACGCCTGGCTTGGCGGCAGTTTTTTCGAACGCATACAAGTTGACGACAACCATATCAATGGCCGGAATCCCGTGCTCGGCAACCGCCGCGCGATGCCCGCTGTCTTCCCGCCGATGCAGGATGCCGCCATGCACCTTCGGATGCAGCGTCTTGACGCGCCCGTCCAGCATCTCCGGGAACCCGGTCAGCTCGGAAATGTCTTTTACAGCGATGCCGGAATCGCGCAGCAGCTTAGCGGTCCCTCCGGTAG
>JBAVAA010000113.1:0-1523 GCA_049585515.1 Terriglobales bacterium
TTTTAGTTCCTTACCGCTATTTTCCTAACAAGTTCCGGTAATGCGCGATATGAGTTCCGGGGCGGGTTACCAAACCTTATTCTCCCACAATCCGAGAGAGCGAAGCAGCTCCGAGTTTTCATCTTTAGTTTGTGTGGTTTAGGGGTAATTCTTCAATTAAGTAATCCGCGATTGTGCTCCGGCTCGAATCGGGGGCGACAGAGGCTACTTCTGGTAGATGATCCGCCCGGCCCGAACGGTGCAGGCGACCTTGGCGAGATTGCGGACGTCGGTGGCAGGGTCGGCGTCGAGAACGACCAAGTCCGCGTCCAGTCCTCTCTCTACGCGCCCTTTCTGTGCGGCTTTGAAATACGCGGCAGGATTGGTCGTGAGAGAAGCGAGAATTTGAGTAAAGGATAGCGCGCGATGCATAAATTCGTATTCCTGCGACGTATCGTAGATGTTGATGAAGCCTACATCCGTACCGAAAAGAACGGGGCCTCCATTGTCAGAAAAGGACTTGAGTTGGCGGACACCGTTTTGCAGTAATTGGGCGACGACAGCCGGGTCCGGAACCACAGTCGTCCAAAGAGTGAGTGTGGGGATCAGTGCAGTGTGCTGGGATTTGAAACGAGACAATTCGGCGGGGGTGTAGTCGGCCTCTCCAGGGAGAGTATGTGCCAGGATGTCGACGCCGCCGGCGAGCGCGTTGTCTGCGCCCGTTCGATTCTGCGGATGAGCAAAAACCGGCTTGCCTTGCGCGTGCGCGACGTCGACTGCCGCTTTCACGATGGCGGTGTCCATGTTGATGACAGGCTTGTCTCCCATGAATGCGCCGGTAAAGAGCTTCATGCCATCCAGGCCCATCTTCAGGTCGTTGCTAGCCATTTGGGCGGCTTGCTCAGGCGTGGCGGCTTCGGGAAGTTGCATCTCAGGAGGCAGATAAATGGGATGGCCGTTCTTGGGGAATATGTCTCCGGCAAGAAGAATCCTGGGCCCCGGAACTTCGCCCGATTCGACGCGGCGGCGGAGCGCTAGAGAATTGTTGGGATCGGAGCCAAGATCCCATACGGTGGTGAACCCCCAGCGCGTGAGCATTTCCTGCATGTGCTTCTCGAGGGTGGCGGCGGGCGCGCTGATGGCATTGTTCCACGCCGCTTCGATAAGGTGCACGTGACTATTCCAAAAGCCGGCAACGATGGTTTTTCCAGCGCAGTCGATGACGCGGGCATCTTTCGGAATTTTGACATCGGCGCGCTTGCCGACAGCGGTGATGACGCCGCCCGAGGTGAGAACGACCGCGTTGCTCATAGGACCGGCGTCGGGCGAGGAGTAGACGGTAGCGCCGACGAAGGCAAGGGGTTGGTTGGCGGCGTCGCCTGGGAAGGCAGTCAGGAAAACAACCAGAAACAAGCCAAGGAAGGTGGAGTGCCGCCGAATCATGTCTGCGATCCTCTCTTTTTTCTCAGATTATACTTCGGCGTTACACTCAGAGACGGAAGTGGGATCCGGTCACTCGACCGCTGCCAATGCCAAGCCATCCT
>JBAVAA010000114.1:0-1507 GCA_049585515.1 Terriglobales bacterium
GACCTCCCCTCCCACCTCTCATAAAATCTTCGCTATATTAAATTCATGCCTGATGATTCGAAGCCTGACGATTCGAGTGTCATCGTCCGTCCGGCTCGCACGGTGCGCGGAGTCGTGCGTATTCCTGGCGACAAATCCATCTCGCACCGCTATGCCATGCTGGCGGCGATTGCAGAGGGCACAAGCAGGTTCCATAATTTCTCGGCAGCGCGCGATTGCGCCAGCACGCTCGGCTGCGTGGCCAAGCTTGGCTGCGGGTGGAAGCGCTCCGAAGACGGCGCGATTGAAGTGCAGGGAGTAGGGCGACGGCTGAAGGCTTCGACCGCGATGCTCGATTGCGGGAACTCCGGCTCGACTATGCGGATGCTGAGCGGCATCCTGGCCGGGCAACCGTTTACCAGCGAATTGTGCGGGGATGAGTCGCTCTCGCGGCGTCCGATGGCGCGCATTATGAAGCCGCTTACCGAGATGGGGGCGAGGATCAAGGCCCGCGATGGAGGACGCCCGCCAATGAAGATTCACGGCGGCCCACTAAAGGCAATTCACTATTGCCCAGAAGTGGCCAGCGCGCAGGTGAAAACCTGCGTGCTCTTTGCCGGGCTGTTTGCCGAAGGCGAGACGGTAGTCGAGGAGCCGATTCGAACGCGAGATCATGGCGAGATTGCGCTGCGGGCGTTTGGGGCGGAGGTCGAGCGTGTCGGGAACGCCTCGCGAATCATCGGCGGACAGCGCCTGTCTGCTATAGAAGTGCACGTGCCGGGCGATCTTTCGAGTGCCGCGTTCTTTCTTTGTGCTGCGGCGCTGTTTCCCGGATCCCAGATCGTTTTGCCCGGGATTCTGATGAATCCCACGCGGGCGCGGCTGCTCGACATCCTCATCCAGATGGGTTTGAAGATTTCGGTCGGACATTTGGAGGAACATCAGGGCGAGTTGATCGGAACAATAGAAGCGCGCGGAGCAGAGTGGAAAGGAGGCGTAATCGCCGGCGCCGATACGGCTGCCTTGATTGACGAGATTCCGGTGCTGGCGGCGGTTGCGCCCTATTCCGAAGGCGGGCTTGAAGTTCGCGACGCCAAGGAGTTGCGCGTGAAGGAGTCGGACCGCATTGCCGCCGTTGCCACCAATTTGCGGAAAATGGGAGCGGAAGTCGAAGAGCGGGCGGATGGAATGCGGATTCCCGGCGGCCAGCACCTGCACGGGGCGGAACTGGATTCGTTCGGTGATCATCGCATTGCAATGGCATTCGCCGTGGCTGCGCTGCGCGCGGAAGGCGATACTGCTATCCTGGGCGCGGATGCGGCGGGTGTGTCGTATCCGGCGTTCTTTGACGAACTGTGCGGTATCATCGGCCAATAGCTTGTGCATTCATAGCTAGCAGTGATAGCATTGACAGCATGGCTACTATCACCATTCGACAACTCGACGAGAAGGTCAAGACGCGGTTGCGAGTCCGGGCTGCCCATCACGGCCGATCCATGGAAGAGGAGGCCAGGGAAATTTTGCGCTC
>JBAVAA010000115.1:0-9170 GCA_049585515.1 Terriglobales bacterium
GTTCGGTTCAGGAGTCGTGTCTAAAGTTGAAATAAAACGAACCGGGCAAACAGACAAGCGGTGCAAGAGTAATTCTTAGCGATCAGGCGAAAGGAGTTTCTTTGTGAGAGAGAAGGGTACTGTGAAGTGGTTCAACGGGGCGAAGGGATACGGATTCATCCAGCGCTCCACCGGCGAGGATGTCTTCGTGCATTTCTCGGCCATCCAGGAGAACGGTTACCGCTCGCTGAACGAGGGCGAGACCGTCGAGTTCGACTTGCTCAAAGGCCCAAAAGGCTTTCAGGCGGGCAACGTCGTCCGTGCAGCGGCATAAAAATTTCTCCAACCAGTTCGCAAACCCTCTCGGAATGTCGGGAGGGTTTTTTTATTTGGGGAATAGTTCTCAGTTGTCAGTACTCTCAGTAGGTTTTCCCTGAAATAAAAACAACTGCGGGTGCCCCATCCATTCGCAGGTTTCCGCGAGTCGATACGAGAGACGCTCGGGTTCGCCGAAAAGCTGATGCACATGCTCAGGCGTCACGACGCACCCGATGACCACAAAGCGACAGCGGCGGCGCACTTGCTCCAGCACCCGGAGTCCGCCGGCTGCCTGGCAGAGCGCGTCGCTCGTAACAATTGGTCGTGATAAAGTGCAAATATCCAACGCCGTAGTAACGATGAAGCCGGTTGGGCATTCGGAATAGGTAACGCGGATCTGAATGGTTTGTATGGAATGAATGAACAAGGATCCGAGGTCCGCGGGCCCACGCCTTGAAAATCACGAGCGTGGGGCAGCCTCGGTCTTGGTGGTGCAAAGGTGGGCCACCCCCAACGGCATTGCGGCATTGCTATTTTCTATTCTCGTCAGCGAGGAGTAGTGTCGATGGACGCGACTGCAGCCGTTTGGCTAGGTGTCATCGGTTCGTTGCTGAGTGCTATTACGATCTTCGCAATCTACTACGGGCCGATTGCTGCCCTGCGAATCCAGCGGCAGATAGACGACGAACGGGAGGCGAGAAGTCGAAAGCAGTATATCTTCAAGACCCTCATGACCTACCGCGCCACGCCGCTGAATTCCAGTTTCGTCCAGGCACTCAACTTGATCGACGTTGAGTTCGTAGCAGATAACGACAACGAAAGGGCAGTTCGCGACGCGTGGAAGGAACTTCTAGACCACTTTAACAGCTATAAAGAAGCGAAGGATCCGGTAGAGAGGAGCCGTGAACTTACGGCTGTCTTACTATCTGCCATCGGGAAGAGCCTCGGCTACAAATTCGACAAGGTGTATTTGAAAAAAGGCGCATATTACCCCGCCTTTGCGCTCAATGTGGAACAAGAGCAACATGCTTTACGGCGCAGCCTTCTGGCTGTGTTAGACGGGAAACGTCGAATACCTGTTGGAGTATTTGAGGACAAATTTCCAGAAATCACTCTCGACGTCGAAGAACCTGCCGCTGAATTATCCCCTCCGCCAGATCAGAAACAATCAAACGGGTAGGTCGCTGATCCTCGTCAGTTTTACGACGATCCCGGCACCTTCCTGACCTACTAGACTGGCGCTCGCCTTAATAATCTGCTCGGTCACGGCTCCCTTGAGCTTCAATTCAAAGTCCCCCTCCACACCCAGCACATTTGGGACTTCCGGCAGAAAGTTGCGCACCCTGATCTGTGCAGACACCTCTTTCTGATTGGTTTGATATGTGCCGGTATAGACGAAGCCTGTATCGCCGCCCAGAACTCGACCCTTCATGAAAATGACCACACCTCCACCGTTGCCGTGCACCCCTTCATACTGCACGATCCAAAATCCTTCGACCATGGCAAAGGCGCTCCTCCAAGGAGCTGAAACATAGCACGGCTTTGCTGTAACTTGCCGCCGACACATGGGCGGGTGGGCCATTCTTTGAAGCGGGTTTGTCTCTTACTATTCACCAAAATGAATGGGTGCTCCACTCTCGCGGGTTTTTCGAGAAGTGGGCTCCACAGACAAGTCCACCGTGGGATTTTTCGTCACAATCAACCCGTGAGCGCCGTCACACACTGCCCACCCGCCCCGATGCGACAATTGAATCTTCAACCGGTAAAGCCGGAGCCGCGTCGCCGTCAAGATCCGAGAAGCCGCGGCCCATCATCTTTGATAAATGAAGTTATCAAGCGTGTAGAAACGAACCCAGCGTGATAAGCAGGAATCCTGCCCAAAACCGCCCCAAAACGGGAATATAAGCCGAAAATTGAGCTTAAGTCCTTACTCTCGTAGAGCATACAAGTAAGTCGCTTGCAATCAATGGCTTACGGGAAATCGGGGGGGCAAAAACCGGTAACGCGACTAGCTCGTGGGTAAGTATAGAAACGTACTTACAGAGATATCATAACAAACCCGGATGTTTCCTGCTGTTCTCACGCAACGGTCACGGAAAATACCCAGAGCGTCAACGGCTGTGGAATCCCACCCTTGCGCAAAAAGGCCGCGCAAGGATGGGGCACCCGACCCTCCAATAAAGGCGAAAAGTGCCCGGCAAGTAAATTATTTGTACAAAGCGGCGAGTCATTCCTTCGGTTGACGGGTTATCTCGGGTTGGAGATAGTAGATGTATCGCGCCCTCCGCAGGGCGGTTCACCTCGTCCGCTTGCCAATTCCGTCAGAAGGAGACTCGTTATGAAATCCAGCCCCAGGGTTTTATTGCTTCTTGCTGCCGCGTTTGTCTCTACCGCAGCTTATGCCCAGTACGGACCCACTCCGTTTAAACACGTGATTGTGATCTTTCAGGAAAACCGCACGCCCGACAATCTGTTTCAGGGATTGTGCACCGCGAACGGCGGCGTGCCCGGATGCAATCCTTCAACCACTGCGGGAACGTACGACATCGCATCGACTTATGTAAATGCCGATGGGCAGACAGTGCCTTTAACCCCCGTCGGACTGGCCACCAACTTCGATCTGGACCACAGCCACGGCGGTCCGAAGCTCAATGGAACTATCAGCGGATTTGACTTCGAGTTTAAGAACCAGGGAATCAGCGGTAAACCGGCGGCGAATGTTCCGGCAGTTTGCGGGGCAAACGTATTTGGCTGCGTGGTTCCGGCCAACAACTATTCGCAGTTCATGTACGTGTACAACACTCAGGTGACGAATAGTAATGGGAGCAGAGGCGGACTTCTCGATCCCTATATCACGTTGGCAACGACCTATGGATGGGCAAACCGTATGTTTCAGACCAACCAGGGCCCGAGTTATCCGGCGCATCAATATATTTTTGGCGCTACTTCGGCGCCAACTGCGGGAGACGACGCGGCAGGGGTGTTTGTGTCGGAAAATGCTCCCGGTAACTATGGATGCGGCTCGGGAGAATCGGTACAACTGATCAGGCCGAACGGCAGCTCGAGCCTGCCGTTTGGCACCGAGACGCCCGGCGACTTGACGCCCGAGTGCTTTACTCGGAACGCCATGGACTACTTGTTCAGCCAGCGCGATCCCAAAATTACATGGACTTACTATTCCGAAGGGCAGACCAGTCTTTGGGTAGCGCCGAACTCGCTTTCGAACATCTGCAACCCCGTGTCAGGCGTATGCACTGGGCCGGATTGGACCAAGGGCGA
The DNA here is from genome assembly GCA_049585515.1 of Terriglobales bacterium. Taxonomy (GTDB): domain Bacteria; phylum Acidobacteriota; class Terriglobia; order Terriglobales; family Acidobacteriaceae; genus Acidiflorens. The sequence goes on from JBAVAA010000115.1 coordinate 3,577, forward strand.
GTCGAACGGCTATGTTGACACGCAACCGCCCAATGTCTTGAACGATATCGCCAACTGCTCTCTCTCGGAGGTAAGTTGGATCACGCCAGCCGGACAGTATTCGGACCATCCGATCAACAGCGGCCAGGGACCGTCGTGGGTCGCAGCCATTGTCAACGCTATAGGAAATAACACAAATTGCGACGACGGCACCGGCTATTGGAAGGACACGGCCATATTCATTACCTGGGATGACTGGGGAGGTTGGTACGACCACGTGCGGCCGGTGTTCCAGACGGGTGCGAATCAGGACGACTATCAACTCGGATTTCGAGTACCGCTGGTGGTGGTTTCGGCCTACTCGGCCAAGGTCGGATATATCAGCAATCTGAAATACGATTTTGGCAGTATTTTGAAGGGCATCGAGGGTATCTTTGGCCTGGGGAATCTCGGCTTTGCCGATGCGCGAGCGGCTAACGATCTCCACGATTTTTTTAACTTCCATCACCCGGCATCGGCGTATAAAACAATTCCAGCGCCGTTGACGGGAACTTTTTTCACCAAGACCATCACGACTGAGGTGGACCCGCCGGATACGGACTAGAAAGCCTCAAGATACTGGTGACTGTGGCATCCCATCCCTCGGCAAAAAGCGCGGAGGGATGGGACATTCCGCAGATTTATTCATTTGCGGATTGGAGAAGTCCGCGTAAGGCCTTTCGCGCCGGCTATTTTTCGATCGTCTTCATATCCAAACTTCGCCAAAGATACCAACAAGCAACTGAGCGATAGGGAGACCAGGGTTTGGCGATCTTCAGCATCACTGCGGGCTTTGGCCACTTACGTTTCCTGTAATGCTTCTTGATGGCGGCCTGAACGCCGTAATCGCCGACCGGCATAATATCCGGACGCCGCAGAGTGAACATCAGGAACATGTGCGCCGTCCAGACGCCTACGCCTTTGACCTGAGTTAAATGCTGGATGACTTCGTCTTCAGTCATTTCCACCATGCGCTCGAACTCCAGCAGGCCAGCCTTAGTTTTCTCGGAGAGGTCACGCAAATAGGCAGTCTTCTGCCGGGAAAGTCCCACTCCTCGCATTTGCGCATCGGTGAGTTTGAGAATCCCCTCGGGAGTCAGCGGATCTCCGGCGAGAGCGGTGAACCGGTCAAAGATCGTTGCGGCCGCTTGCCCGTTCAACTGCTGATAGAGGATGGATTCAGCCAGGGCGTGAAATGTGGGTTCGCCGAACTGCATGCGGCACGGGCCAATGCGCTCGATTAGGGCGGCTAATACGGGATCGGATTTCTTGAGATGGCTGGTTGCTGATTTGTGGTTCGCTTTGATTGTCCTTGTCTTGCGCATCTTCCTCCCTCGCGAAGGACCGGGAGAAAGTGTAGCATACGGGCGAACAGATGGCGAACCAGACAGGGTCGGGCCGCTCCCTACGAGGGAAAATGGAAATGTACGTCGTGCCGGGAGGCTACGGGCGTTCCGTCGAGCGTGGCTGGCTGGTAGTGCCAGCGGCGGAGGGTGGCCTCGATCTTTTCGTCGATGCCGTGGCCGATCGACTGCACGATTTTCGTTTCGACGACGTTCCCCTGCGAATCGATTGTCACCTCGACAATGACATCGCCCACCAGATCATGAGGAAGCTCGGCACGATCCACGGGCGGGTTTGGAAACACGGTTGGATACGCGACGTGGACTTCATGGCCGACGACCGGTCCGTCAATCAGGGTGCCCAGGGGAGATCCGGCATGGGAGTTGTGGTCGCCCGCTTCCGCGTCGGCGATAGTCTCGACGTGCTCAGGCTTCGGCGCCGGCTTTGGCGGCTTCGGTTGGTTACGCGGGCGCGGCTTAGCGTCTCGCGGCGGGAATATCAGCTTGGACGTTTCTGCTCTGTCGTTCGCTGGAGGCAGATAAATCAATTGGTAGGTGTGGATGCCCTCCCCGTAGGCGAGCCATGCGGGGGTCAGATCGATGACCTTGGGGTTATGGAAGACGATCACGGCCAGAAGCGCCAAGTGCGCACCCACCGACACTCCTACGGCACGATGACGTCGGAACCCCGAATTCGCGGGCGGGAGACCGGTAAACACGGCACTTATTAGCTTACCGGATTGAAGCTCCGCGAGTGAAAGATTTTTGGGGCAATCTGCCCGCCGGGTCGGGACGCCGCTTCAGCACGAGCAACGGAGAGGACTGTCTTCCTCACTGGCGATTAGTATCTGCTTACGCGCCGGCCTGCTGTTCCGCTATGTCGCCGATCACAGGCAACTTGAATAGGTGTCCCTGATAGGCCTTTAGGGCCAGAACGAGCAAGATCACAAACAAAACCAGACTGACGACGGCCACAGAAAAAGCGTTGCCCAGCCGAGAAAGGGGATATGGCCGATAATGGTTAGGCAAATATCGACTGCGATCCAGGCGACGAAATAGAAAATAGATTGAAATGCATGGAAGCGGACGAAGCGCCTCTTGTTGAACGGCTCGATCACCAGAAAAACAATTGCGGGAATGATGGTCAGATAGGCCAGCGCGCCGGCCACGTTGTCGGTAAGTCCGGCGCCAACGGGCGCCACTGCGGTTGTGCCGGGTGCGGCGCCAACAGGACACTTGGGACAGGTGGCTCCATCAGGGATTTGCGTTCCACAGGTTGGACAAAATGCCACGGGGCCCCTCCTTAGAGAGTCGCTTGAGAGTAGCAGGCACCTTACCAGAACGCATGGTGAGGCGCAATACAGCGGCATTCGGGTACGAGGGGACTTGTTGCTGATGCCGTCGTATTCCGCGACATTGGCTGACCAGTTTCCCGCTATCATTTCCAAGACGTGAGACTCTAACTGCGGGAGGGAATTCTCTCCCAAGGTTTGGTCTCCTCGAAAGGCGAGATGATCACGATTGTTTCGGGCCTGCCGCGGAGCGGCACGTCGCTGATGATGCAGATGTTGGATGCGGGTGGACTGCCGGTTCTTTCCGATGGGGAGCGTAAAGCCGATACCGACAATCCGAAGGGCTACCTGGAGTGGGAACGCATCAAGCAGCTTCCGAGGGATCCCAATTTGATTGCTGAAGGCGAAGGCAAGGCGGTGAAGGTGATTTCGCAGCTGATTCTATCATTGCCAATAAACTACGAATACCACGTCGTATTCATGCAACGTCCGCTGCCTGAGGTGCTGAAGTCCCAGAACGAAATGCTGCGCCGCCGGGGCGCTGAAGTCCCGAATACGGATACGGCGGGGATCGAAGAGGCTTTTCAGCGCCACCTGATTGAGGTCAACAAATGGCTCACTGGCCAGGCGAACCTGAAGGTGTTGCGCGTGCATTATCACCGCGTTTTGCGCGAGCCACGGGAAGTGGCCCAGGATTTAGCAAGATTCTTACAGGTACCACTCGACGTCGAGGCCATGGTTCAGCAAGTGGATGGAAGTTTGTATCGCAATCGCATGAAGTAGCCGGGGTCTATGCGGTTGCAATTTGCCACCTCAAAGACGGCGAAGATGAAGTGTGCCTTGGAAAATCAAGTCGGTATAGTGGTGCGCCCGTAATCTGAAGATTACGTGACGCTGACTTCTGTATAGGTCCCATATACCTGCCGCAACGCATCACAGATTTCACCTACGGTAGCGTAGGCGCGGACGGCGTCGACTATGTAGGGCATCGTATTGACATCGGAAATATTTCCGTTCGTGCCTGCCGTTGGAGTCGCCGCTGCCGCTCGCTTCAGAGCATCGAGGTGGCGCTGAACTTCATCATTCGACCGGCGGGCGCGCAGGGTGTTGAGCTTTTTGGTTTGTGCGCGCGCCACCGATTCGTCGATGTAGAGAATATTCGGCGACTCTTCTTCGATAACGAAGTCGTTTACTCCGACGGTGATCTTTTCGTTCGCTTCGACCGCTCGCTGGTACTGATAACTGGCCTCGGCGATTTCCTTCTGCGGATATCCGCGTTCGATGGCTTTGACCATGCCGCCCATCTGATCGAGCTTCTGAAAATAATCGAAGGCGCCATTTTCCATGTCGAGGGTTTGCTTCTCGACGAAGTAGCTTCCGCCGAGCGGGTCCACCGTTTGGGCGACGCCAGACTCGAAGGCGATGATCTGCTGGGTGCGCAATGCGATGCGGGCGGCTTCGGCCGTGGGCAAGGCCAGGGCTTCGTCGTAGGCATCGGTGTGGAGCGACTGCGTGCCGCCGAGCACGGCCGCCAGCGCCTGCAGGGCGACGCGCGCGATGTTGTTCATCGGTTGCTGCGCGGGCAGTGAGACGCCTGCGGTTTGGGTGTGGAAACGCATCAGGCGGGTGCGGTCGTTCTTCGCGCCGAAGCGGTCCTTCATCAGGCGATACCAGATTTTGCGGGCGGCACGGTATTTGGCGATCTCTTCGAAGAAATCGTTGTGCGCGTTGAAGAAGAAACTCAGGCGCGGTCCGAAGTCGTCGACGTCGAGGCCGCGGCGGTGCGCCCACTCGACGTATTCGACGCCGTCGTAGATGGTGAAGGCGAGTTCTTGCAAGGCGGTCGATCCCGCTTCGCGGATGTGGTAGCCGCTGATCGAAATAGTGTTAAAGCGCGGCGTGAACTTTGATCCGAATTCGAAGGTGTCAATCACCAGGCGCATCGAGGGCGCGGGCGGGTAAATGTATTCCTTCTGCGCGATGTATTCCTTGAGAATGTCGTTCTGGATGGTGCCCGATATCTTCTTCCAGTCGGCGCCCTGCTTTTCAGCCACGACCAAGTACATCGCCCATAGCACGCTGGCCGGCGAATTGATGGTCATCGATGTAGTGATTTTCTCGAGGGGGATGCCGTCGAAGAGGATCTCCATATCTTCGAGCGAGTCGATGGCGACGCCACACTTGCCCACTTCGCCTTCGCTGGCCGGGTGATCGGAATCGTAGCCCATGAGCGTGGGCAGATCGAAGGCAACCGACAGCCCTCCTCCGCCGTGTTCGAGAAGATATTTGTAGCGCTGATTGGTTTCTTCGGGCGAAGCGAAGCCGGAGAACATGCGCATCGTCCAGAGCTTGCCGCGATAGCCTGTGGAGTGAATGCCGCGCGTGTAGGGTGGTTGGCCGGGATAGCCAAGATAGTGATCGTAATTCCAGTCGGCAGGGAGATCGGCCTGCGTGTAAAGGCGGCGGATCGGCGAATTCGAGATTGTGCTGAAACGAGCGTGGCCGTGCTCGTCGAGATTTGTTCCAGTGGGAGCGCCAATCGGTTTTTCGGGAGCCTTGTCGAGAGTGGGCGCGAGCGTTTTCTCGGCCCATTCTTTTTCCGATTCCGTGGGATGACGGCCTTCAAAGACATCGGAGATCGGGCTTTCCGCTACCGCCTTGCGCCGATCGACTTTCGGATTATCCTCGCGCATTCGGTTCTCCACCTTAACTTGATGATAGAGGAGTCCTTGTCAAGCTGCAAAATGGCGCTACCGACCCAGTGGTTGGGTCAAGGCAGCTCCTTGATCGCCGAGGTTAACCTGGGGATACGGGAAAAGTCTTCTCTTGCTTGACGCTTCTTTTCTCCGGCACCTATGCTGGGTGTTCTTTCGGCGGAGGGATTCTGAAAGCGTTCCGGCGGTTCTTGCAGCGTACACCGATTTATGGCGCGTATAAACTC
>JBAVAA010000116.1:0-2118 GCA_049585515.1 Terriglobales bacterium
GGTGGCCCATACGCGAAGCACAGGATCGGGGTCAGCCATATCGAATTCCTGGTGTCCTAATACAAAACTTGAAAACTGCTAGAATGAAATTTCCCTATGGCTCAAATTCAGCGTAGAAAAACCTTCACCGCTATCATTGACGGCGTCCGCGTAGGCAGTAATGCACCGGTTATGGTGCAATCCATGACCAACACCGACACCGCGGACATCCCCGGAACCGTCAAGCAGGTAGCCGCCCTGGCCCGCGCAGGAAGCGAAGTTGTCCGCGTAACCGTCAATAACGACGATGCCGCCAAAGCCATCCCGTACATCGTCGAAGGATTGGAGAAGCAGGGTCTGAATGTCCCCATCGTCGGCGACTTCCATTACAACGGACACCAGTTGCTGACCAAGTATCCGGGTTGCGCTGAGGGCCTCGCGAAGTACCGCATCAATCCCGGCAATTCCAGCATAGGAAAAAAGGGCGACGACAACTTCCGCACCATGATCGAAGTCGCGGTTAAGCACCAGAAGCCAGTGCGTATCGGCGTGAACTGGGGCTCGCTGGATCAGGCGCTCCTCACCCGCATGATGGACGAGAACTCGCTTCTGCCCGAGCCCAAAGATGCCCGCGAAGTGACGATGGAAGCGATCGTCGTCAGCGCGCTCACCTCGGCGAAACTGGCCGAGCAGTGCGGGCTGCGTCCCGACCAGATCATCTTGAGCGCTAAGGTAAGCGGCGTCCAGGACCTGATCGACGTTTACCGGATACTCGCCGCGCGCTGCGAATATCCGCTGCATCTGGGACTCACCGAATCTGGCATGGGAGCCAAAGGCATTGTAGCTTCGAGCGCCGCGATGGCTGTGCTGTTGCAGGAAGGCATCGGCGATACGATTCGCGTTTCTTTGACACCCGCGCCTGGTGGCGATCGCACTGAGGAAGTCCGAGTGGCCCAGCAGATCCTGCAATCGCTCGGCATTCGCAGCTTCACCCCGCAAGTCACGGCCTGCCCCGGATGTGGCCGCACCACCAGCACTTTTTTCCAGGAAATGGCCGAACAGATCCAAACTTACCTGCGCGAGCAGATGCCTGTCTGGAAGGAAATCCACACTGGGGTTGAAGAGATGAAGGTTGCGGTCATGGGCTGCGTAGTCAACGGCCCCGGAGAATCCAAGCACGCCAGCCTCGGAATTTCGTTGCCCGGGACCTTCGAAGAGCCGAAGGCCCCCGTTTACGTGGACGGCCGCCTCTTCACGACGCTCAAAGGCGACAAGATTGTTGCCGAGTTCATCAAGATTCTCGACGACTACGTCGAGTCGCACTACGCGGCGAAGGCGAAAGAAAAAGAAGAAGTCGGCGCGCCCAGATAACCGCCCTGTATCTCGGTTACATAAAAACCGGGTCTAAAAATCGAAAGCGCGCTTGCTCTGCTCAGCTCTGGCGCCGCGTTTTGCGCCTTACCATTCCCGCGATCCCCATCAGGCCCGTACCCAGCAGGAACATACTGCCCGGCTCCGGCGCGGTCAGCACCTGTCCTCGAAGGCCAATGTATTCCTGAGGTCCGTGGCCCGGGCTTCCGCCAACCGGCGTATACAGCACCAGGCCTCGGAAATAGCTCGAATTCATATGGTGCGCCAGGGAGAGCGCGCTCCCATCCAGACTAGACACGCTTGAATTCGATGACGCCCCAGGTGCAAACAGATTCCATATCGCCATGTTGCCGACAGTTGCGCTCACAGTTCCATTCATCACGTCCAGGAAAATGATACCCGCTGCTTTGTAGTTCATGAGCTCGTTGCCAAAATAGCCCTTTCCTGAAAGCAGCCCGGTGACATGAGCCGTCCAGCTCTCACCCACAGAAACGTGGTTGTTGAACGAATCACACATCAGGGGAGTGGACGCGCCGCCGTTGATCGAAAAATAGTAAGGATAGGTGTAATAACCATCCATGCGGTTAGTGCCCGTGCCCAGAAGCTTCATGTCGACGACCGAATCGGCCAAGGCCAACGTGGAGAGGAAAAGACCTATAACCAGCAGCAGCAAAAAGCGGCTACGTTGCATTGGGGAACGCCTCCAACAGACGTAAATTTGGGTGTTCTCGTTCTCGTTAAATTTTTCTCGTCGAGAAGGACGTAAGG
>JBAVAA010000117.1:0-3293 GCA_049585515.1 Terriglobales bacterium
GCCTCCCGCCGAGCCATAGCACGATCACAACGGCGGCGCCGAGCATGAGTTCAAGCGTCGGCCAGAGCATGCCCATGAGGCGCACCAGGCCGAGACTGCGGCGGATGTATTCCTGATTGGCATTCTCGAACGCCGAGATCTCGGCTTGTTCCTGCACATAGGCGCGGATCACGCGGGCGCCCGAGAAGTTCTCCTGGGCGCGCGCCGAGATGTCGGAGAACATCGCCTGAATACGCTCGAAGCGCTCATGAATGCGGCGTCCGAAATATTGGATGACTATGCTGGCGATGGGTAAGGGAAGAAACGCGAAAAGCGTGAGCTTGGGGCTGATAGCGAGCATGAAGGCGAGCGCGCCGGCGGTGAAGACGATGGTGTTGGCCGAATACATGATGGCCGGGCCGAGCAGCATACGGACGGCGTTCAGGTCATTGGTCGCCCGGGCCATGATGTCGCCGGTCCGGTTGCGCTGGTAATAGGAATAGGAAAGGCGCTCGAGGTGGGCGAACAGGTCGTTGCGCAGGTCGAACTCGATATCGCGCGAGATTCCGATCAGCACCCAGCGCGTCAGAAACTGGAAAAAACCTTTGACTAGAGCGATGGCTATGATGAGCAGGGAGTAGGTGAGAAGTTTCTGCCGGGTGATGCCGGTGTTCAGATCGTTGATCGCGCGGCGCAGGACTTGCGGAAACAGTATCCAGATGCCGTTATTCAATAAGACGCAGAGCCCGCCCAACAATAGACCGCCGCGGTAACGCTTCAGATAGGGAATCAGTGGGCGAAGTCTTGTGAGCACCATGAAGTGTTGGACGACGTTCGGTTAGAGCATGACCTGTCGTACTGGACAAAGTACTAGATGAAATTGTAGCAGCGCTAGGTGCGGATTTTCTAAGTGAAGGCGCGAGCGCTACGAAGGTCGCAGTCAGCAGCACTACGGTCCAGAGTGACAGCATTCCAGCGGCAACCATCAGTCCCGAGTAGAGCAGGTCGGTGTGTTCCATTCGGTTTCTCCAATTTGAAAAGCACGGTGAAAAAGCCGGGCGAGGACGGAGGTTGGAGGTTCCGTTCCTCACCCGGGAAGGAGAGAGACCTTAGAAGAGGCGGCGCTTGGCCGGCGCGCCTCCCGCCGTGTCCAAGGGTGACAGTGCCAGCCCCGTCTCCCAAGAGAAAAAAGAAAGCTAGTTCTCAGACTGGGGCGCCGCGTCCGGTTTCATGTGCCCCATATGCCACTGGTGCTGCGTCTGGAGCTGAGTCAGTTTGGTTTTCTGCTCCGGCGTCAGAATCTGCATGATTTCGGACTTGATCCGGGCATGTTCGACCTGAAGTTCGACCATCGTCTGCGCATTTTGCGTCGCCAGTGTGCGAGTCTTGCCTTCGTCGAAAGTGCCGGTCGCCTCAAGCGCCTTCATGGATTCGTGGTTTTGCCGCATCTGCTGCATCAGCGGCTGCATCGTCGGCTTTTCTTTTTCAAAGATCGCTTTGACTTGAGTCTGCTGGTCGGCAGTGAGATCAAGCTGCTTGAGCATGTGGTGGAATTCGCGGCCGGGGCCGCCGTGCCCATGCATACCCTGAGCGATCGCGGCTGCAACCGCCAGCATCACAGCGGCGCCGATGGTGAGAATGCGGATACGAGTTGATTTCATTGGAAACTCCTTTGGAATTGCTTTGATCTCGTAGGGTTCAGGAGGCAAGCCCGAACATCTATGCCGATAAGAACACCGTTTTCGAAAATAAGAGGTAAAGAGTCGGTCAAGCGCGGTAAAGTTTTGTAAAGAGCCAGGAGCCACGGGCTTCGAGCCAACAAATCGCTCGAAGCCCGTAGCTCGTGGCTTAATCACAAATCTTCACTGCATCCGGTTAGGAAAAGGTGTTTGAATGACTAAAAGCATGGATCACGTCCTGGTGGTAGATGACGATATCGAATTGTGCGGCCTGGTGCAGGAGTACCTTACGGCGGAGGGGTTCAGCCTGAAGGCTGTCCACGACGGCGAGGCCGGACTCCAGCAAGCGCTGACCGGCGAGTATTCGCTGGTGGTACTGGATGTAATGCTGCCGGGGATCAACGGCTTCGAAGTGCTGCGGCGCATTCGCAGCGTGTCGAAGATTCCTGTGCTGCTTCTGACCGCGCGCGGCGAGGACGTCGATCGTATTGTGGGACTGGAAATCGGCGCCGACGATTATCTTCCCAAGCCGTTTAACCCACGGGAACTGGTTGCGAGGATCCGCGCGATTCTCCGCCGCACCAAACCCGCGAAAGCGGCAGACGCGGTGCCGGAAGTGCTGAGTGTAGGCGACGTGGAACTCGATCCTGCGACGCGCAGCGTGCAGCGGGCCGGGCAACCGGTCGATCTCACTTCCGTGGAATTCAATCTGCTCGAGGTTCTGCTGCGAGAAGCGGGACGAGTTGTGACGCGCGAGCGCCTGGTAAACGCCGTCCTCAGCCGAAAGTTCATGCCCTTCGATCGCAGCATCGACATGCATGTCAGCAAGGTGCGGCGAAAGTTGGGCGACTCCGAAGAGGAGGGAGATCACATCAAGACGATTCGCGGCGTGGGCTACATGTTCGCGCGCCCGGCGGCGAAGGTGAAGAAATAACGACAGCTTCGGGCTTCTAGCCACTGGCTTCTTGCCACACCGCCAGCGCTGTATGCGGTTAGCCAGAAGCGAGAAGCCAGAAGCCGCTCTAAAAAATCGATGAAAAGCCTCTTCCTCAAGATTTTCCTGACATTCTGGGCGGCGCAGGCGCTATTTGTCGTGCTAGCTATCTTGGCGACGATTGCTCTGCGGCCGGCGCGCCATGGGATCGAGAGCGAAGGTCCGCAGATCTTGGCAGAAATCGTAAACGCCTACCAAAGTGGCGGAGAACACGCCGCTCACGATTACGTGGAAGAACTTTGGCACACGCAGCATGTCTGGGCACTGGTCTTCGATCCGTCGGGCCATGAAATCTCCGGACGGCCGGGTCGGCCCCGCATGGAAGATGTTGGGCCCGGCGGTCCACCGCCCGATAGTCCCTTACGCGGCGGTATGCCGCGCCATCGTGGATGGTTCGACAGTCTTCTGCCAGACCGCGTTATCCGCCAGGCATTGACGCTCGATGGGAAACGATACACCCTGCTGTTGATACTGCCCGCCGGGCCAAGAGTTTTCTTCGGGCCCCATGACGTCCCGATACTGGGGATCGCGATTGCAGTGATTACCTCAGGACTGATGTGTTACCTGCTGGCGTGGTCGCTGACGAGTCCGGTGGCACGTTTGCGAATCGCGGCGCAGAGCCTGGCGGCGGGCGACTTGAG